>JAHDBT010000136.1 GCA_020630215.1 Bacteroidota bacterium | reverse complement strand
GCCTATGGCTTGCGTAATTTATTTATGGAATTAAAACCAACGAGCACTTCACGAATTTAAAACCTCTAAAGGCACTAGCAAAAGGAGACGGAGCAACCAAAAAAAACTTCGTAAAAAACTCCCCTAAAACAAACTAGACCCTCACTAATTTAAAATCTCGAAAGGTACTAGTAAAAGTAGACGGAGCAACCCCAAAAAAACTTCGTGCGACACCGTGAAAAACTTTGTGAAACTTCGTGGAAACCTTTGCGCAAATTTTGTTTTTGGCAATTACGTGAGCACCCTACCATAATTTTTTAGCAATCTAAACCTCATGAAAATTTATTTTGTTTTACCCCCTAACACTCATTTAATTTCTGGCGGTAATTTATACAATGCCCATTTAATTGCCGAATTAAAAAAACAATACTCGGCAGTTGAAATAATTAATTTTTCCAACTACCAACAATTAATTGAAACTAAAGAAAATGCTATTTTTTTTATAGATACTTTATTCATGGAACAATTAGCCGAATTAAATTGGAGCGAAAATAATAGACAAAAAAAACACCAAAAAAACTATTTAATTACCCACCATTTAGAAAGCCTATACCCACCCAAAAACTGGACACAAGCGCAATATTTTAACCAAAAAGAATTACCTATTTTAAAACAATTAGATGGCTTTTTGGCAACTAGTAAATTTACCCAAAACTATTTAATTAATAAAGGCTTAAAACACAAACATATTTTTGCAATTTCACCAGCATTGTGTTTTAAACCCCTAGTAAAAACAAGGCATTACGAACGGTTAAACGCTTTAGTAGTTGCTAATTTAGTAGAACGAAAAGGAATTTTGCCCCTATTAAAAACCCTAGCAAAACAACAATTAAATGCAGGTGATTTTACACTAACTATTATTGGCACAAATACCATCGAACCAGCGTACGCAAAACAATGCGCCGATTTAATTAATAGCAATAAATTTCTAAAAAATAAAATAAAATTACTAGGCGCATTACCACAAAAGGAAGTAGAAAGTTATTACCAAAAAAGTAATCTGTTTATTTCGGCAGCTAGTATGGAAACTTACGGAATGGCTTTGCAAGAAGCCGTTGCTTACCGTTTACCTTTATTGGTTTTAGAGGGTGGAAATAGTAAAAACCATGTAATTAAAAATACCAACGGTTTTGTATTTACTAATTTAGAAACGCTAGTAAACTATTTAATTAAATTAATTGAGCAACCTATTTTATTTAAAACTTTACTAGAAAAAACATGGCAACACCAACCCTATGAAAATTATACTTGGGAAGTAGCGGCAAGTAATTTTTTAGAGGAATTAAATTTAGTTTCTGAATAATTTTTAATCACCAAATTTTCAATGGTAAAAATAAAAAATCCCCTACAAAACCACTGACTACTGACAGCGAGCGCAAGCGAGCGTTCTGACTACTGACCACTAAAAAAACAAAATGCGAGAAAAAATAATTTTTGAATCCGATTGGCTAACGGAAAGATATGCTTTTGATGTAGCCGCTAGAAATAAAATGCTAGAGCAAAGATGCCTTGATTTTTTTACAAAAAAAGAAAAGTTATTTTTGCTGGATGTAGGATCAGGCACGGGCAATAATACGCAATATTTAATGCAACAATTTCCGCAAAACCAAGAATGGATATTGGTGGAACAAGATGCGAGTTTGTGTGAAAAAAGTATCGCACAATTACAACAATTTGCGCAGCAAAATAATTGGCAAGTACAGCAAATAAATCCGCAAAAAATACAACTCTACATCCCCACATCGAAAAAAGAAATTCGCATCCAAACACTTAATGCCTCCTTACTTGATATAGAAAAATTATTGCCACTAAATGAAATAGACCTAATTACGAACAGTGCCGTTTTCGATTTATTTACTCCCCAACAATTTAAACAATGGATACAAGCCATTTTAAAAAGCAATACCGCTTTTTACGCAAGCCTTAATTATACTGGAATGCAATTTTTTCCTAGCGATGCTTACCATACCGAAATGATACAATTGTACGAACAACACATGCAACGAGAACAACAATGGGGGAAGGGCATGGGAGCAGACTGTGCTAATATTATGGAAAAAACTTTAACGGAACAAGGCGCAACGACTCACTCCCAAACAAGCATTTGGCAAATACCACAAAACGCCGAAACCATGCTGTATTTTATCCTACACTTTATGGACGAAGCCCTGCACGAAATGCCGCTGACAAAATCCCAAACCAAAATGTTAAAGTATTGGCTGCAAGAAAAACGAACACAAGTATCGAAACAAGAATTGGGATTAGAGGTTTATCACCAAGATATTTTTGCGTATCCTAGTTGAGAGGTTTAATTTTTGGTTCTTGATATGTGATTTTTGATTTTTTTCCTGCTGACGAACTTGGGGCTTGGGGTAGAGAAAATTCATGAATTTTCTCTACGAATGAACGGCTAGGGAATTTAAAATTTGATGCTTGTTTTTTCTCCTATTAACGTTAGCATCCAAAAAATCCATTCATCCAGCCCATCCAAATTCAGACATTTACGTTAGCATCCAAAAAATCCATTCATCCAGCCTAGCCAAATTCAGACATTTACGTTAGCATCCAAAAAATCCATTCATCCAGCCTAGCCAAATTCAGACATTTGCGTTAGCATTAAAAAACATACATCCCGCCCACCCAAATTCATACATCTAGTCCAGCACAAGAACTCCCCAATTTTTAATCAACAAACACACTAAAAAGCCACTACAAAACCAACTGACTGCTGACAGAGAGCGAAGCGAACGATCTGATTGCTGACTGCTCCTACCTGCTTAATTTGGCAGTAACTAACGTTGGTTCGCTGACAGAATCGCAGCTATTTCAGCCATAATTGCATGACATTAAAAGGAGGGGAAATTAAACGTTTTTTTTCTTTTCTTTTTTGTTTTTTATGCTAAGACGTTGATAATCAACAATCTAAAAATAATTTAATGCTAGGCTTTACATTTTGTTGCTGCTTATTTGTTGGCAACTGCAATACGTTTGGTATATCTATTGATTAAAGTGAGGCAAATACATTTACATCAAAACATTAATTACAACAACATGGAAGAATTATTTAAAAAGTTTGTCTACACAGGTGTAGGTTTTGTAGCTTATACCGCCGACAAAATTCAAGAAACAGTTAATGAGTTAGTTAACCAAGATAAAATTACGGAAGAAGAAGGTAAAAAAATTGTGGATGACTTTTTAAGCAATACAGAATCTAAAAAAGAAGATTTTGAAGCCAAGTTAAAAGGTTTAGCGGATGAAGTAGTAGGGAAATTTAACTTTGCCAATGCTACTAAAAAAGATGGTTTTAGCGATTTGCGTGCTAGAATAGAACGTTTAGAAGCTAAATTAGGCATTAATATTGAAGCCGAAGAAGAAGTTGTTACAAGCTCTAATGCCATAGAGATTGAAATTGAAGACTAATTGTTAGCTTTAACTTTCATTGCCCAAAAACTAAAAATAAAATTTTTTTAAAAAATACTATAATCTAATCAAGTCATGGAAGATTTATTCAAAAAAGTAATTTACACAGGCGTAGGCCTAGTAGCTTTTGCTGCCGAAAAAATTCAACAAACTGCCGACGAATTAGTTAATCAAGACAAAATTAACGAAGACGATGGCAAAAAAATCGTAGACGATTTTTTAAACAACACAGAAGCGAAAAAAGAAGAGTTTGAAGACAAAATTCGTACTTTTAGCGATGAGTTTGAAGGTAAAATCCGCGATTTAAGCGAAGACCTTTCTAATGCTTTTACCGCAGCTACAGGTAGCGAAAACGATAAAACAATTGATGCTTTAGTAGCACGTATCGAATCTTTAGAAAAAGAATTAGGCTTAAGCCCTATTGCCGAAGAAGTAGTAGTAGAAGCAGAAGCGTAAAAAAGGGTAGTAGGTATTTTTGTATAAAGTAGAAAGACTTAAACTGGGCTACTTTTTTTAAGTACTAACTGTTTTTATGTTTTAGGCAAACCTACCTAAAAACAAGGGTGGTTTGGACCGCTAAAAAAATAAAATAATACAAGTCAAGTCAGATATATTTATCTGGCTTGGCTTTTTTTTATGGAATGACTACCTTCGTGTGCTTATATTTGTTATCTTAAAGTCATAATATTGTCAGGGTGTTTGGATTGGAGAAATTTTTTGTTTTTAGAAAGCGATTATTTTTTCTAACTTATTTACCCAACAATGGCAGGAATTTTGTATTTTAAGCTTGCATAGTAAAAGCTGTCATGATACCGTCTGCTTACTACTTATCTACTAAAAAAAAACTTGCCCATGTTTTTTGACCAAACGATAAAAAATTTAAAACGTACACGCGAAATAATTGGCGTATTGGTAAAATACGGCTTCGAGGATGTGGTATCTAATACGGCATTGCAAAAGCTGGTGCCTAAAAGAAGCCAAGTGAAATGGCTGCGAGAAGAACGGCCTGTATTTGAGTATTCTCGCTGGGAACGCATCCGTTTGGTATGCGAAGAACTAGGACCTTCCTTTATTAAGTTTGCACAAGTACTGAGCAACCGCCCCGATATTCTTCCCGACCCCCTCATCACCGAATTCCAAAAACTACAAAGCGATGTACCACCTTTTGAATTTACTAAGGTGGTAGAAATTGTAGAAGCGGAAATGGGAAAGCACCTTAATGAGGTGTTTGATTATTTTAGAGAAATACCCATCGGTTCGGCATCTATAGGGCAGGTGCATTTGGCCAAGCTAAAAAATGGTGATGAAGTAGTGGTAAAAGTACAACGCCCCAATGTAAAAAAAATAGTAGAAACCGACCTCGCCATTATGCGGGATATTGCTACAAGAGGAGAGAAGTTTTTTGAGCGCAATGGTGTAATTAATGTGCTAGATGTGGTAGAAGCGTTTGAGCGCAGTATGCAAAAAGAGTTGGACTATAACAGCGAAGCCCGAAACATTACTTCGTTTAGGAAGGTGTTTAAAGACTACGACCATTTTTATGCCCCCAAAGCTTACAAAGATATTTCGACCGATAAAGTGCTAATTATTGAGTTTGTATCGGGCTGTAAAATTACCGATATAAAACAACTCAAAGCCTGGAACTTAGATCCTAGACGTATTGCCGAAATAGGCATGGACATTTACCTCCTCCAAATTTTTGAGTACGGTTTTTTTCATGCCGACCCACATCCTGGGAATGTACTGGTGCGTAAGGATGGCGTAATATGCCTCATTGATTTTGGTATGATTGGCACTTTGATGCGGAAAGATAAATATGCTTTTGCAGGGATGTTTATTAGCATGGCACAGCAAAATCCCCAATCAATGGCCGAAAACATGCGTAAGCTGGCCATCGACGATAACATCACCGACATGCGCTCCTTAGAGTACGACCTCAACGAAATTATAGAAGATTTTTCGGTGTTGGATGTGAAGGAATCGAATATGGCGGAATTAGGCAATCGCTTACAAAAAGTGATTTACACACACCGCATCCGAGTGCCAGGAGGGGTGTTTATTATTTTACGAGCCTTAGCCATTTTAGAAGGCATCGGCAAAGCCATTCATCCCGAATTTAATACCTCTGATTTTATTGCACCTTACGGCAAAAAACTCATTCAAGATCGTTTCTCGCAAGAAAACATCAGCAACGAAATTTATACCAACCTTTCGCAAATTACTTCCTTTGCCGCTTCTTTTCCTAGTGAGGTAAGAGATATTTTAAAGAAATTACGGAAAGGTAAACTCAATATACAAATAGAACACCAAAACTACGATGTACCCTTACATCGCCTCGACCGTATTGCTAACAGGATGTCGCTTACCTTGGTCATTGTTGCCTTGCTTATTTCCTCAGCTATTATACGTACAACAGAAGTAAATGCAGCAGCAGGAGGGCAGGAGTTTGCTTGGCTAAGTTCTACAGGTTTTACTTTAGCCTCTTTTTTGTGTGTAGTTTTACTGTATAATATTTTTAGAAGTTTAGGCAGGTAGAAGTAATTTTTCGTAAAAAAAATGCCCCCTCAAATTAATGAAGCGGCATTTTATACGGTTTTCCACGATGTTCTTCATGGTTGGTTTAAGGGGGTACAAAGGTTTAGAACATGCTTAATAAAATATGGGAACAATATTTATACCATACTTTGTTAATAGCAGTACTAAGATAAATTAATTTCCTTGCACTACTATATCAAATCAACTACCTTTATATTATAGCCATTGGGGTTTCCAATGTAATTAAGATATACCCTATTTTTTGGGGTTTAGTTCCCTATGCATTAGAAATCTATTCTTTTTTTTAAGAAACTGAATGACTAACACATAGGGAAATCCTTATTTTACAATGGTCAGTTTTTCTACTTGCACATCTTTATTGCTGCGTACTTCTACCAAGTACACACCAGCGTTAAAACCACTAATATCAATATTTAGCACTTGTAATTCAGATGTGTTTAAATCGGTTATGCGTCGATAATAAACTCGTTCGCCAATGGTGTTGTACACACTTATGGTTTCCATGCTTACTTGTGGGTTGTTAGTTGCTACATTTACCATTGCCGTTGCTGGATTTGGGTAAACCGCAATCGAGTAATCACTATTTAAAGCATTGGTGGGCGCAACACCTACAATACTAATGTTGGCATCTTCGGTTGCAATATCTATGCTTGTTTCCTCGGTTGTAAGGGCAAATACATTGCTAAACGATAGCGGGAAGCTTTCGTTAAACCCTTCATTTTTACCTGCAATATTATCAATCAATACAAAACTTGCTTTGGCAATTTGTCCAAATTGGTTGAGCCTTTCCACATGGTCAATACCTGTAATGCCAATGGCTACTTCGCCGTTAGCTAAGTCTTTGTAAAGAGTAATGAAATTTACGTCTTCCATGCCCATCCACGATTCATTAAAGCTAATAGTTACGCCATCTTCGGCTACTAGTTCGGGGTCGTAGTTAATGGTAAAGGCAATGCCGTAAATAGCCTCCACAGGTTCACTTTCTGTTCCTAGGGTAATGGGCGTTTCTACGGTGTCGCCTGCTGGTACTTCTGAGTCGCTAATCGCAAATTGTAATAATGGGCCATTTACGTCCTCATCGCTGCTTCGCTTGCCGTGTGTTAAGTCGTAGTTAACATCAATGGCAACCGCATCATCATCATTTACCAATCCGTTTCCATTGCAGTCGGCGTGTTTGTAATTGTCCCATTCTACAAAATTATCTGCCCAATTTTGTGCTAGGTATCCTTCTGGTTTCCAGGTAATGCCTTGTTCTACACGTGTAGGGCCAGTTGCATCATATGCCAATCCAATCGCTAGTAAATCGTCCATATTTACAATGCCATCATAATTCACATCGCCAGGGTAAACTGGGGTGTCACAATCAGCACCTACTAAAAGATGCACAATGGCGGTGTTACACTCACTACTTGGTGTACATGCGGTTACGGTAATGGTATCCCAACCTGTAAAAGCTGGTAGGGGGGTATAGGTAAAACATTGTCCAGCAACAGAAGTAGGTGTTCCAAAGGCCGAGGAGGCACTTGTTATAGCATAGCCTGTACCTAAGTCGCAAAACTCAGGGCATATATTTATTGCGGTTAATTCATTGGTGCAGGCAAATGTTTCGGTAGCTACATATACGGTAACTTGGGCTACATCTGTACAACCTAGTCCATCAGAAACGGTTAAGGTGTAGGTAGTTGTAATGGCTGGACTAACAGTAATTGTACTAGCAGAGATGCCATTATCCCAATCGTAATACAATCCACCAGAACCTACTAGCTCAACCGTTTCGCCCAAGCAAATATATTGGTCGGGACCTGCATTGGCATTGCACTCGTCGCTGCCTGTGTTAATTAAACCAAAGTTATTACCTAGAACAATTTCGTTCAGTTCTACTACAATAGGATTACTTGGACTACTAACAATGGCATATCCTGGCGATAAGTTTTCTATGCTCACTTGGAAGTTACCCGTTCCTAAATCTCCTAGGGAGAAGGTATAGTTTCCTGCGGAATTCGTGCTATTCGTTCCAATAAAATTACCATCTTCATCGGCTAAGGTCACTTCAATGCCTGTTATTAAAGCTTCGCTTTCGTCTACCACGCCGTCTTCATTGGCATCTTCCCAAATAGTACCGCCTACTACCCCTAAAGGTGGAATATCTGCACTTACTTGGAAATTGTGTAAGTCGCTTTCATTTCCATCTAAACTAATGGTATAACTTTCTGGAAATAACAGTAAGGGATCTAGATAGTCGCCAATAACTATTTCGTAATCACCAGCAGGTAGGTTGGCAAATTGGTAGTAACCTGTTACGTCATTAACGGAGGTAATGGCCATTAAATCTCCATCTGCATCGTATAAGTATACGTTAGCTTCTAAGCCGCTGGCTTCTTCTGGTATAAAGCTGCCATCGTAATCATTATCGTACCAAGTAAAGCCACGAATTCTTGCTAGGTCAGTAGCATCGCAGTTTTCATCAATAATGATGTTGATAGTCATGTCAGCACAATCGTTATCTGTACAAGCAGTAAGGTTGATTTCATCTGTTGCTAAGCCAGCCGAAGGGGTATAGGTAATACATTGGTTGCTAATACTAATGTTTGCACCAGAAGTTGCTAGGGCATTGTCGATGGTATAGTTTTCTACAAAACAGAAATAAGGACATATTTGAATAGCGGTTTCAGGATTTGCACAAACTTCCATTTCAGGAGCGTTGATTGATATGGTAACCGCATCAACAGCAGTACAACCATTATCATTACTTGTTGTTACGGTATAGGTAGTGGTAGTTGTAACAACTTTGCTAATACTTGCTGTCGTTTCGCCTGTATTCCATTGGTAGAATGAACCTGTACCTACTGCATCTAATGTAATGGTACTTCCTAAACAAGTTGTTAGGTCTGGTCCAGCATCTACACTTACAGTAGTTACGGTTATGGTTACTTGGTCAACATCCGTACAGCCATTAGCGTCGCTTACGGTTACGGTATAAGTAGTAGTAGTGGTTGGGGATACAGTAATGCTTTGTGTCGTTGAGGCATCATTCCATAAGTAATCCGTTCCACCTGTAGCAGTTATGGTTACAGGTGCGCCTAGGCAGATGGATTGGTCTGGGCCAGCATCTGCTACTATGTTACAATCAATTACAAAACCAGCATCAATTGTTGAGTCGTTCTCACCTGGGTTTAAATCAATAATGTCTGTTAAACCGCTTGGACTTAAATCACTATCATTAGGCTGTCCTGCACTTGCTGTACCCGTTTGAGTTGTTGGTTGGTAGCCTGTTGGACTAACAAAACCTACGATGTAATCTGTATCTGGGTCTAAGTTAGTGAACTCATAGAAGCCTAGGGAGTTCGTTACCGTTGCTGCGATTGGACTTGTTGGATTCGTTGAATCATGTAAATTAACCGTTACACCTGGTAAGCCTGGTTCGCCTGGGTCTTGGAAGCCATTGTTATTCGTATCTACCCACACATAATCGCCTAAGCTTGCAGGTATAGGTATAAAACCAGCATCAATTGTTGGGTCATTTTCGCCTGGTTCTAAGTCAATTACATCGGTAAAGCCTGTTGGACTTATATCATTATCATTAGGTTGCCCTGCACTAGCAGTTCCTGTTTGAGTCATTGGCATGTAACCTGTTGGACTTACAAATTCTACAACATAATCCATGTTTGGATCTAAGTTTGTAAACTGATAAAAACCATTAAAATCTGTTACGGTATTACCAATTGGAGTGCCAGTTGAACTATGTAGGTTTACCGTTACCCCCTGTAAGCCTGGTTCGCCTGGATCTTGGAAGCCATTATTGTTACTATCTATCCATACAAAATCTCCTAAGCTCGCTGGGATAATTACAAAACCTGCATCAATGTTTGGATTGTTTTCATTGGGTGCTAAATTAAGAATATCGGTAAATCCATTTGAAGCGGCATCGCTATTATTTGGTTCTCCAACACTTCCTATTCCTGTTGGTGTTGTGAACATGTAGCCTGTTGGGGCTACAAATTCTACTACATAATCTATACAATCCGATAAGCCCTCAAATTGATAATTACCATTTAAATCTGTTGTGGTTGTTTGTTGAACGAAGGATAAGTTATCTGGTTTATATAAGTTAACTACTACTCCGCCGATTGGTTGTTCTCCTGCATCTTGAAAACCATTGTTGTTAGAATCTATCCAAGTGTAATCTCCTAAACTTGCATCACAATCGTCTATTATTACGGTTACTTGGTCGGTATCTGTACAGCCATTATTATCGCTTACGGTTACGGTGTAAGTAGTTGTAGTAGTTGGTGCAACATTAATTGTTGGTGTAGCAGCACCTGTATTCCATTGATAGAAAGTACCGCCTGTAGCTGTTAATGCTAATTCGTTTTCACAGAAACATACTTGTTGGTCGGGTCCAGCATCTGCTGTTGCATTTCCAACGGTTATGGTTACTTGGTCTACATCCGTACAGCCATTGTTGTCGCTTACGGTTACTATATAGGTAGTTGTAACAGTAGGGGACACAGAGATACTTTGACTTGTTTCGCCTGTATTCCAGTTATAATTATTCCCGCCTGTTGCGTTTAATGTTGTTGATTCTCCTAAGCAGATGGTTGCATCTAATCCAGCATTGGCTATTTCATTTCCAACGGTTACCGTTACTTCCTGTGTTGCCGTACAATCATTGTCATCACTTACGGTTACAGAATAGGTAGTAGTGGTACTAGGTGTAACGGTAATTGTTTGTGCTGTTTGTCCCGTATTCCATTGGAAGGAAGTGCCTGTGCCAGATGCACTTAGCGTTGCACTTGAACCTAAACAAATGGTTTGGTTAGGTATTGCATCAATTAAACTTGCTATAACGTTAATGGTAACTTGGTCGGCTGCGGTACAGCCATTAGCATCGCTAGTAGTTACTGTATAAGTGGTGGTACTACTTGGCGTAACGGTAATTGTTGGTCCTGCTTCACCCGTGTTCCATTGGTAGAGGGTCCCTGTGCCTGAGGAGGCAGTTATTGTTGCAGCAGACTCTAAGCAAATGTTTTGATCGGGGCCTACATCTACAGTTGCACTTCCTACGGTTACTGTTGTTTGGTCTACTGCCGTACAGCCATTGGCATCGCTTGCCGTTACGGTATAAGTAGTGGTAACAGATGGGGACACAGAGATACTTTGACTTGTTTCGCCTGTATTCCAGTTATAATTATTCCCGCCTGTTGCGTTTAATGTTGTTGATTCTCCTAAGCAGATGGTTGCATCTAATCCAGCATTGGCTATTTCATTTCCAACGGTTACCGTTACTTCCTGTGTTGCCGTACAATCATTGTCATCACTTACGGTTACAGAATAGGTAGTAGTGGTACTAGGTGTAACGGTAATTGTTTGTGCTGTTTGTCCCGTATTCCATTGGAAGGAAGTGCCTGTGCCAGATGCACTTAGCGTTGCACTTGAACCTAAACAAATGGTTTGGTTAGGTATTGCATCAATTAAACTTGCTATAACGTTAATGGTAACTTGGTCGGCTGCGGTACAGCCATTAGCATCGCTAGTAGTTACTGTATAAGTGGTGGTACTACTTGGCGTAACGGTAATTGTTGGTCCTGCTTCACCCGTGTTCCATTGGTAGAGGGTCCCTGTGCCTGAGGAGGCAGTTATTGTTGCAGCAGACTCTAAGCAAATGTTTTGATCGGGGCCTACATCTACAGTTGCACTTCCTACGGTTACTGTTGTTTGGTCTACTGCCGTACAGCCATTGGCATCGCTTGCCGTTACGGTATAAGTAGTGGTAACAGATGGCGTTACCGTAATCGTCTGTCCCGTTTGTCCCGTATCCCATTGGTAGAAGGTGCCTGTACCTGATGCGGCTAAGGTAGCAGAAGCACCTAAACAGATACTTTGGTTTGGACTTGCTGTTACGGTTACGCTTGCTACGTTCACGGTTACTTGGTCTACTGCGGTACAGCCGTTAGTATCAGTTGCGGTTACTGTATAGGTGGTAGTAACAGCTGGGTTTACCGTAATTGTTTGTTCTATTTGTCCAGTATCCCATTGGTAGTTAGTGCCTGTGCCAAATGCGGTTAAGGTAGCAGATTCACCTAAACAAGCTCCTTGGTTGGGTCCTGCATCTACGTCACAACTTGTAGAGCCAGTAGTTGCACCTGTTGTTGCGCCGCCTGTAGTTGTACTAGTTGTTGCGCCAGTTGTAAAACCTGTAGTTGTACTAGTAGCTGTGCCTGTGGTTATGCCAGTAGTTGTTCCTGTGGTTATGCCAGTAGACACACCCGTAGAGGAGCCTGTAGTGGTAATAGGTGCTGTAAATATAAATCCGATATTTATAGCAGCGTCCTCCAAAGGGCTTAGGCTAATAATATCCGTAAAACCATTCTCATCTAATTGTGTAGAGGTGTAGCCCGCTATTGCAGTAAATTGTAGTACATAATCTAGGCAGGCAAGTAAATCATTAATTTGGTAAAAGCCTACATCTTCTATTACTGTTGAACCAATTAGATTCCCATCTGAATCATTTAAGGTAACTTCCACACCCGTTAAGTCAGGTTCGCCTGGGTCTTGGAAACCATTGCTATTCGTATCTTCCCATATATGAAATCCTAGGTTTGCCACACAATCTTCATCAGGTAGCACCTCTACCGTTACTTGATCAACAGTTGTACAGCCGCCATCACTAATGGTTACTGCATAAGTAGTGGTAGTAGTAGGACTTACGATAATGCTTTGTGTAGTTGCGCCATTATTCCAGGCATAAGTACCACTTCCGCCAGCGGTTAGGGTAACGGTAGGGTCGCAAACGCAAACCGTTTGGTCAAGCATTTCATCAATGGTTTGTAGAATGCCTACAACAACTATTACCTCATCTGTAGAGGTGCAGCCATTGTCGTCGGAAACAGTTAGGCTATAAGTAGTTGTAGCGGTTGGCGATACGACTATACTTTGTGTAGTTGCGCCATTACTCCATTGGTAGTAAGTACCTGTAGAAGCAACTGCATTTAGGGTAACACTTTCACCTAAACAAATGATTGGGTCGGGGCCTGCATTGGCTTGGCAAACATCACTGCTTCCTGTGGTGGTTAATCCGAAATTATTATTTGATAAAAGTTCGTTAAAATCAAAAGGAGTTAACATCCCTGGGCTGCTGTTAAGCTCATAACCTACTGGTAAATTGTTGATGGTAACTTGATAATTGTTACCAGGTTCCATTGTGTAAGACCATCCTACTACATAATTTCCTACCGAATTACTGGTAGCAGATTCTATAAAATTACCTAATTCATCCAACAATTCTACCTCTACACCTGATAGTGGAGTTTCGTTCTCCTCTATCAATCCATTTTCGTTGGCATCTTCCCAAACTTTTCCTGTTATAAGAATTGGTAGAGCTACGTCTCCAATTCCTTGGAAATTATACTCGCCAGATTCGCCTGCTGCTAGGGTAATGTTGTAACTGTCGGGAGAGAAAATATAAGGGTCGAGTTCCATGCCAACAACAACTTGGTAGTTGCCTGCTGGCAGATCGGTAAACTCGTAATAGCCATTTTCATCAGAAAATGTAGTAGCAATTAGATTGCCATCTCCATCATTCAGATTAATGCTCACTTCAGCTCCGCTTGCTTCTTCTGGTATAAACGTGCCATCCAAATCGCTATCTTCCCAAGTATAGCCGTAAATAGTGCCTAAAGAAGGAGGAGGGGAGGAGCAATCTTCGCTTATGGTCATATTGATGGTTCTATTAGAACAGATATTACCAGCACCTGCATCAGGCAGGCAAACAACAATGTTGATTTGGTCTGTTGTTAAGCCAGCTATTGGCGTGTAAGTAATACAGGTGCTAGTGGTTGTTACAGAAGAAGAAGAAACGGCACTAGCACTATTAAGTGCAGCATTGTTAAGACAGAAAGTGGGGGCACATATTTCGATAGGGGTTTCGGGTGCAGTACAAGCTTGAGTTTCGGTAGGGGTAACTGTTACTACTACATCATCAGTTGCAGTACAACCGTTAGTGTTGGTTACAGTTACCGTGTATGTAGTTGTTACAATAGGATTAACAGTAATTGATGTTGTTGTTTGTCCTGTACTCCATTCATAAGTAAAGGGACCAAAAGATGTATTGAGTATGACACCTTGTCCAGTGCATATATCTCTGTCGAACCCAGCGTTGGCAGTAGGGGTATCTACAGTTATTGTTACTTGGTCTACATCCGAACAACCTGCATCGTCGGTAACCGTAAGGGTATAAGTAGTAGTAGCGGATGGACTCACACTAATAGATGGTATAGTAGAGCCATCATCCCATAAATAGCTCGTGCCTATTGAGGCAACACCACTAATTGTTGTACTTTCTCCTAGGCAAATGGTATGGTCTGGACCTGCATCAGCCCAACAAGAAAGCGTACCATCCAATTGAAATTTAAAATTGTTACCATCGCTTTCTTCCGATGCAGTAAGGCTTACGCTTATTGTTTGCTCGCCAACTAGGAGATACCCGTTAGGCATGGTACTTATTGATAATTGATAGTTTCCAATAGATAAATCTTGAAAAATATAGTAGCCATTACTATTGGTACTCGTTACAGCAATCAATGTTCCAATTTCGTCTAGTAAAGCAATTTGTAAATCTTCCAATCGTGTTTCGTCATTATCAATAATACCATTATCGTTCTCATCAGCCCAAGCAATTCCGCTAATAATTCCTAGTGTAGATGTGCTACCTGTATCTGTTCCTGTGCTTGCTCCTGTAGTTGCTCC
>JAHDBT010000135.1 GCA_020630215.1 Bacteroidota bacterium | reverse complement strand
GATAAGTGCAAAAGATCAAGTAGAAATGACGGATTTATTTTTTATGCGTTACTTACCAAGAAAAATGTTTCCAGTAGGCAATTGCTCAAACCTACCAAATCTACTAGTAGTTTAGCTAAAAATAGGCAATTACTAATAGTCAAGAAAACTATAAAAACATCCTCAACCATGCACAAACTGCAACATAGGTTTTGCAATGCCGTATATAATAAGGCAACTGTTAATGATGCAGTTTTCTTTCTCTTTGTGATTATTGTTCAGGTGTTTACAGCTTATTAAAATCCAGCAACTGAAGAAAATAATTAAAATGTCACAAAAATGTAACTTTATTTTTTTACTGGCGTATATTATAGAGTCACAAACATAACTACTAGAAAAATGAAGCATTTAATCATCATCATATTAGCATCTTTACTGAGTTTATCAGCGTTCGCAAATTGCGAATTAACACCAAAGTTTTCTTACAAAACAAAGGGACTGCAAGTAAACTTCGATAACCGTTCACTAGGAGACTATACAGATGTTCGTTGGACATTTGGCGACGGAACAACTATTAGTAAAGAGGATGCCGAGCATACTTTTGATAAAGAAGGTATTTATACCTTTACGCTTACCATCTATAATAATGAAGGATGCAGCGAAACTTTTGAAGGTAAAGTATATGTGTTTGATATTAACCGTCAGCAGGAAGATAAAGAGGAGCAAGAAGAAACACCTGATGAGGATGCGCAGCAAAAAGAACTAGCATTAGCAAAAGGAGTTGATGGGAACATTAGCAACTATCCTAATCCATTTAGCGAGCAAACAACCATTGTACTCGAATTAATGAAAGAAGGGGAAGTGGAAGTGAGTGTGATGGATTTATCGGGTAAATTAGTTGCTACCTTAATAGACGAAAAAATGGGTATTGGACAACATACCATATTATTTGAACGAAAACATTTAGCAGCAGGTACTTATGTAGTTACTGCACAAACACCGAGTGCTATACTCACTCGAAAAATTACTATACAATAAAGAAACAATAACGGCACGGCCACTTGTTTCACTATAGAGCAAACCAATTAATAAGTTTAACAGCAGCATTAAATGGTTCCGTTACTTGCCATTGCATTAGGGCGCAGTTAACAGCAAAATTGAATTTCCGTACTATTACATGTTACACCAACTCATTTAGCAAACCATTTTTGTAAGTACAGAAAATATAAAGATTTAGTTGTTTGGGTTTAGTAAGGGTTAGCCTTCTCACTTCGGGTGAGAGGGCTTTTTTTTTGAATATAACCTATTAAGTAGTTTGTACTTCGTCTTTTGTATGTCATCATTATCTTCAAATCTTTTTTTGAAATTTAACCAATTTTCAAATAAGCCTTGCCAAAAAAAAGTCATATCTAACTGTTAAGAAACTGAGCAGAAATCCAGCTATTTTTACTAAATAACATTTTATTGTATCACTAAGTTATTTTCAAACCTAAAAGTCGTTGCTAGTCAAACCTTACACTTTCTACTTCTTAACTTGTATAGTATTAGCTATTTTAGTTTATCTTTGATCGGTTAGGAACAAAGATTAAATTACACCAGACTATTCTTTTATGATACAATATGTGTTTCAGTTTTTAATACTCATTTTTTTTATTTCCATTAGCAGCGAGCAACTCAGTGCACAAAACGAAAATAATATTTGGTATTTTGGTAACAATGCAGGCATCAATTTTAATGGCGATATGCCAAGTGCTATTGAAGGAGCATTGTCTACTGATGAAGGAACATCTATTATGTGCGATGGAAATAGTGGAGAAACTATTTTTTATACCGATGGCACCAACGTATTTGATGCAACAGATAACGTTATGCCAAACGGAGTAGGCCTAGGAGGAGATTCTTCTAGCACACAATCAGCCTTAATTGTGCCTCGCCCAGGTTCCGATTCCTTGTACTATATTTTTACAACTCCCGCTTTGGTTGGGGTCGATCCTGAATTGGGCTTTCGATACAGTGTTGTTGATAGAACTTTAAATGGTGGATTAGGTGATATTATTACTATTAATAATTTACTGCTCGAATCTTGTACGGAAAAAGTAGCGGCAATACAACATTGTAATGGCATTGATTTTTGGATAGTTACCCACGAATTTGGCAGCAATGCTTTTTATGTTTACCTACTGTCTGATACTGGAATAGATGCGCCTGTTGTTTCTAATGTAGGGATGCTAATAGATGATGTTACCTCGAACGCAAGAGGAGAACTTAAGTTTTCTACAGATGGACAAAAGCTGGCCGTTGCCAACGATTATTTAGGAGTAGAACTATACGATTTTGATATTAATACAGGGGTGATAAGTAACCCCATAACACTGTACAACGACCAACAAGCTTATGGCGTTTGCTTTTCGCCTGATAATACCAAATTATATGTAAATGATGGATGGGAAGGCATTAGCCTCTACCAGTTTAATTTGGAATTGCCAGATGCGGATATTCCGAATTCTAAATTTTTAATTGGCACAACTGCAGCAAGTTACTTGGGAGGAATGCAAATAGGAATGGATGGACGTATATATGTAGCAACGTATAATGCAACAAGCTTAGGAGTAATTAAAAATCCTAACGAGATGGGATGGGCCTGTAATTATGTAGATGTAGGTTTTAGCTTAGATGGTTATGTTGCTAAATGGGGGTTGCCCAATTTTATTGGTTCCTATTATTTTGAAGGAGTACCTGTATCGGAAGTGTATATTTGTGACGGAGATACGGCCACCATAACCGCCAATGAAGGCTATAATGCTTATTTGTGGAGTACAGGCGATACGCTAACAAGTATTAAGGTAACCGAACCAGGAACCTATTGGGTAGAATTAACCAATGATGTGTGCACCTACCTCGATAGTGTAAGCGTAATTAATGCGAGTTCTCCAATTCTTAATCTAGGCGGAGATGTGAATTTATGTAATAACGACACCTTAATTTTAGATGCTACTTTTGAGGGAGGAGGGGTAGATTATTTTTGGCAAGATGGTTCTAACGCACCTGTGCTAGAAGTAACCGAGCAAGGTTGGTATTGGGTGCAATTAAGCAACGATTGCGTAACCGTAATGGATTCGATATACATAGGTTTAGCCGAATCATCGTTTACTTTAGGTAGCGACCGTATTTTGTGCGATGGAGAAACCTTTGAGTATGATGCAAGTATTGCTAATGATACAACGGTTACCTATTTGTGGCAAGATGGCTCTACAAACCCTACCTTTACCGTAAGCGAAGCAGGTACTTATTGGGTAGAAGTTAACCAAAACTGTGGAACGTTCATTGATTCGGTAACGGTAGGTTATGGCTTTGCCGAACCCATTGATTTAGGACCCGACCAAGACCTTTGTGCCGGGGAACAAATTGACTTAGATGTTACTAGACCAGATGCTACTTATTTATGGCAAGATGGAACAACTTTACCCACCCTTAGTATTACCGAGCCTGGCACTTATTGGGTAGCTGTAAATACAGATTGTGCAATAAACAACGATACAATAATTATTACTGACGGACTACTAACGACTTTAAATATTGGTGCGGATACGAGTCTTTGTATGGGAAGTAATTTGGTGCTAAGTGCCAATGGCGAATACGATAATTACTTATGGAATGATGGCTCTACCTTATCGCAATTAAATGTAGTAAACCCAGGAGTTTATTGGTTGGAAGTAAGTAATAATTGTGGGCTATTAAGAGATAGCATTTTTATTGAGAGCCTAGCACTTCCTACGGTAAACCTTGGAAACGACCTGAACCTTTGCGAAGAGGAGAGTACTGTTTTAAATGCTCAACAAATAGATTTAACAGGTACGTACAATTACCTGTGGCAAGACGGAACAACCAACCCAAGCCTTAGCATTAAAGAGGCGGGTTTGTACCAAGTAAGCGTAAGTAATGCCTGTGGCGAAGCACTAGGAAGCATAAGTGTTAACTACAAAAAATGTGATTGTGACATTGTTTTCCCTACTGCTTTTTCTCCTAATGGAGATAAATTAAACGATACTTTTCACCCTCATCATTTGTGCGAAATTTTTGAGCCTCAATTAAATATTTACGACCGTTGGGGTAAGCAGGTTTATCAAAATAAATCTCATCCTAATAATGATGTTTCGTGGGATGGTAATTACCAAGGAACCCCCCAATTAATGGGTGCTTATGTTTACTTATTTGCCTATACGGATATTAATGGCGAAAGGAAAAAAATAAGTGGCAATATAACTTTATTAAGATAGCATTTAATGATTGAATTAGACAAAATGACTAATTTATTTTTGTACTTTTCCTTACTTTGATATTTAGGACAAAGTACGATGGACCAAAACCAAAGCCAGCCCACAAGCTAAAAAATTAGAAATAGGATAAGCGGCATAAATAAATAATTCGCTACCTAAATAATTACCTAAAAAACTAAGGGGTAAATACAATCCTATTAAATGAACCGTAATTACCAAAGCTGCTTTTAAAGGCTGGTATAAAGCATTTAATAAAGCCGTTGCAATCATTAAAATGCCATTAAATAAATAGCCCCAACAAGCAATGCCTAAATAATTATTAATGGCATTTAAAATAGCAGTGTCTTCCGTAAAAAAAGTAGCAATGGTATAGCGAAAATAAAAAACAATTACTCCCATAATACTTCCATAAATAACCGCATATTTTAAACTGGTTTTAATTCCTGCTTTAATTCTATTAAAATTTTTTGCACCAAAATTTTGCCCAACAAAAGGCGCAATAACAGATGATAAAGCCATTGTTAACATTAAAATACTAATATCAACTCGGTAGCCAATTCCGTAAGCGGCTACGATGCTTGCGCCAAAACCTGCTAGTAAAGCTGTAATAATACCATTGCTAAAAGGCAGGAGGCATCTAGTAGCTGCAATAGGCAAAGCAAGGTATAATAAGGAAGTCCATTGATACCAAAAACTAGCAAAAATAATTGACGAATAATTAATATTTAAGAATTTTGGTAAATAAAAAAAACTGCCAATTAATCCAATAAAAATAGCTGTAATAGTAGCCAATGCTGCGCCAACTAATTGCATCGGCGGAATAATGTTTCCACATCCAAAAATTAAAATAGGATCTAAAATTAAGTTGCTAATTAATACCGAAACCATTATTTTTAATGGGATTTTTGTTTCTCCATATGCCCGCATAATTCCTAGTATGCCTACTAGCAAAGCCATTGGTATAAAACCTATTCCAATTAAAATTAAATAAGGCGCAATAATTTCGTGTAGAAAAATATCGACTCGTAATAGTTTGAAAATGAGGTGAGTAAAGTTTTTGATAAATAGCATGAGTAGGCATCCTGTTAGTAGAATTAAGGCTAAACTGCTAATGCTTAACTTATTAATTTTGCTAGTATCTTGTTTGCCTATTGCTAATGCAATTACAGTAGTAATAGCCGTGCCAATGCTTAGTAATAAGGTGAGTCCTAATAAAAAAACAGGAGCAGTAAAACTCACCGCCATTAATTCATTTGGGCCAATTTTTCCGATAAAATAAATGTCTGCTAAGGACAAAGAGGTTAGACCCATTAAGCCCACAAATATTCGTAAAGTATTCGGAATAATATAGGCAGGAATATTTCCAGTTAGTAGGTGTTGACTTGTCTGGTTATTCATGCATTTGGGTTTTGATTTTTTTTTCTGAGGATTGTTCCCGCAATGTGTCATGTAGAAAAAAAATAGGCGTTTTCTATTATGTAGGTGCAGGAAGTTTTATATGCTGATGATTAAATTGCTCTTTTAAAATGCTGGTGCTTAAATTAAAAATCCTCCCAATTTAATTGCCTCCCTAAATGTTTAGCTAATGCTAAATTAGGAGTTGCATAAAAATTAATTAATTGTTTTTTTATTTTTTTTGGAATAGAAGAATTGGGTGCTTTATTAAATTTTTTATTTAAATAATTACCAAAATCATAGTGGTTAATTCCAATAAAACGACTTACTTGATTCATTACTTTTTGAGCAGAACTAGGATGTAATAATTGCTCGGTAAATAAAACGAGGATGTTTTGTTGCCCATAAACTTTTTCCCATTTTAATAAATTATTTAAATACATGCCTGGCGATAAATATTCACTGCGTTCGCCCCTATTTATTTTGGCAATTTCCAATTCCATATCTTCGGCAAAACTATTTACCCTAAAACCTAAATCCCGTCCTTCCTCCTGAAACCGCACATACATGCGATGATGCGAGTACGCTCGTGCTACAGGATTTCTAAATAAAACAATTAGTTTTACTTGTGGCAAGTATTGGTATATTAATTCGGGGGCAACTTCATGAAAAACATTGGCACTTGCTTCGCCAGTAATATAATTAATAGCGGGGTTTCTTTTTACACAAACAGGTTCGTGATATAAAATACCAGCTTTGTTAAGTTCGGGCCAGTTAAACCATAAATCCCCTTCGTATTTTTGGGTAGGAAACAAAGCAAAATAATCCAAAATATGCTCCGCAATATATTGAGGTTTTTGACTAAAAAACTGCGGTTCTTTTAATTTACAAGGCAATACCTGTGGATGCGCCAATAAATAACGATACAAGGAAGAGGTCGCACATTTGCGTTCACCAATAATTAAATAACGAGGAGGGAGGTATTGTTGTTTATCCATGCAGCCAAGATACGCATTATCCTTAAATGATTTTAGAAGAGGGCTAGTAGGAGTCATACGAAGTTGCACAAAGTTTTTCTTTCGCCTGCTTCTGCACCCCAAGCTTTGGCTTCTAAAATCCAATCGCTATGTCCATTAATACCAGAGAGAACTATATCGTCATGGTATTCGTACATGCCACCTTCTTCGTGTAAGTGTGCTGTTGTAGGTTTATTGTAAATAACAATAGAAGGCGTATCTACATTGTAAATTTGCATATTAATATGGTGAATGTAAGAATTCTAGCAGTTAAGCCATTTAGCAAAAATTGGAAAACCAAACGCATCTGCGTATAATAGCGCATTAATTTTACGTTTTCACAAATTTGCTAGTAGCTATTTCTTGTCCATTAGTAATAGCAATAAAATAAATACCAGTAGCGTAATTACCAATATTTAATTCAACATTGTTGGTACCAATTGTTGTTGCTACCATTTGTTGTTTAATTAAACGCCCTGCCATATCGTAAATAGTTAATTGTACTTGTTGTTGGGTAGTTGTTTCAAAATTAATATGTACAAAAGTACTAGCGGGTATAGGTGCTATTTGTGTAATATTAAAACTACTTATTTCGGCTAAGGAATTAATAGCGGTGGGAATGGTTTCGCTTGTAATGGTAAAAGTGCCAGAACTTGTTAATAGACCATCAGTAATGTAAATAACAATAGTAACAGGACCGTCAAAATCTTCATCGGGTATAAAGGTTATATTGCCATTTACATCATGAGTTAAAGTGCCGCCTGTAACAGTTCCTGTTGCCACAAAGCTTAGGCTATCATTATTGGGTTCATAAACATAATCCATTATATTAAATGCCAATGTATCGGTATTGCTATTAATGGTAAATTCAATTTCACTAGCAATAACTGGTGTAAGATTCAAAATACAACTGATACTATCTAAGTTTATTGATTTACTACAACTATATTCATCAGTAAGCGTGAATATATAAGGAAAGTTTTCAATGGTGGCATTAAAAGTATAACTGTTTATTACAGGATCATAAGTAACTGGTTCAGGGAAGTTATAGGTTGCACCGTCGATTATAGGAGGGCTGCCGCCTGCCAAGTCTACAATTGTTATTTTATATATGCTATTTGCTACATCAACACAGGTAGTTAAGGCAAGTCGATAATTAATTTCGTCGAGTACTAGTATTTCTATAGGTTCGCCAAAGTCGGTACAATCATTAGGAATAACTGGGAAGTCAAGAGTTGTGATTGGCTCTGGTATATTAATGTAAATTTTATTAGTTGTGCCTGCTGCAATTACAGTACTAGTAGCATCGTATGATATAACTTGGTTTTCGGTAATTAGACTGCAACTATCTGCTGCAACAAGCACATCAAAGGGCGGTATATTAACCGTTAGGTCACCTACTCCGGTATTGGTAATTTCTAAGCTCCATGTTCCATTTGGGTTGCCAGAAAATATTTGACTTAAGTATAGGCAACTTGTTCCTTGAAGAAAAAGAGCTGGAGTAAGCGGAATATCAGCACCTAATAGTTCAAGAGCAATATTGATTTGGGTACTATCAGGAAAATTAATTATAAAAGGATGCATTTCCCAATCTGAGCCAAGAAAAGTTGGACAAATTTCTATAATCGGATCGCAACCAGCCTTAGGGCTGTATAGTATAAGCTCGGGAAAAGTAGTTGTAGTTGTTGGTGTTTGGGCAATAAATGGGGTTAAGTAGTAGGTGCCAGCAGGTGTTTCACAATTGTTATTAAAAAGATAAACACCATCTTCGTTACTTGACCATATATCTGCTGCTGTATTTAGTGCTGTTTCAGAGGTAAGCGCCGTATCTGCTAATGCCCACCAAACAATCTGTTCCTCACTCAAGCCCGATGCATTAGCAATGATTGCGGCACTTTCGCCACAACATACTATATTATCAGTTAATAAGGTGGAGGAGTTAATGCTACATTGTGCAGCACAGTAATGGTTTATGCCTAGCAAAATGCCTAGTAAAATAACTGTTTGAATTTTCATGTTTTTTTGATTAAAGGGTTGAAATAAACAGCAGCTAACATTTACAAGTGTAAATGATTAGAGGAGGAAGAAAGGTAGGTTGAGTAGAAACATCAACAACCTGTCACGAGGATATAAATATGCTTATGTTGGAATAAACAAATGAAAATAGCTGCTAAAATAAGAAGGGAAGATAAGTGCTTTAGGAGCGTTAAAGTAAGTAGTTCATTTATCCTAAAAGACTTAGTTCAATAAAGATATGGAAAAGTATTTAATTAGAAGTCGAAGAGCACTATTTTTTTACTAAAATCATAACACATAAAAAAAAACCCCTGTTACTATGTAACAGGGGATTGATATTTTCAATACACTAGTTAACTAGCACATTAAGTTTATTCTTTCACAAATTTGCTATTGGCTACATCTACTCCATTATTAATAGAAATAAAGTAAATGCCTGTTGCATAATTGCGAATATCTAGTTGAACGCTGTTAATACCAATTGCTGTTTCTACAGTTTGTTGGTTTATTAAACGTCCTGCCATATCGTAAATCGTTAATTGTACTTGATGGTTAGTAGTTGTTACAAATTTAACCCCTACAAAAGTACTTGATGGTACAGGCGCAACTTGCGTAATGCCAAAGTCTGCCTCGCCACGAATTAAAGTAATTACTTGCGACGTAGTAATTGTACCATCAAAGTCGGTCATTGCTAAACGGTAAAAATTAACACCCGATACAGCTTCTTTGTGTAAGTAGTCGTAGGCAATTAGCGTACTGCTATTTCCTGCGCCATCTACCGTTTGTATAGGGCTAAAGTCTGTACCATTAGTTGAATGGTAAAGGGTAAAGTAATCGTTGTTCATTTCCGAAGCAGTTACCCATTTCAAGAAATTACCATCGCTTAATACCTCGCCAGAAAAATCAATTAAAGTAACGGCAACAGGTCCCATCTGAGTTGAAATAGTGAACGAACCATCTGTTGTTAGCTCGCCGTCGGTTACAGTAAAGGTAACCGTAATAGGTCCTTCAAAATCTTCATCAGGTGTAAAGGTAACTATGCCGTCGCTTCCTTGCACTAAGGTTCCGCCAGTAGCATCGCCTACTGTTACAAGCGTAACATTATCATTATTCGGATCGCTTGTATAATCAATAAGGTTAATGTCAAATGCACCGCCATCACTATCAACAATAAGTTCTATCACACTATTAACAAATGGTGCTTGATTTTCATTACAATCAATGGCAGCTATGCTAATACTCGCTTCGCAACCGTTACCATCATCACTACCTACACTAAAGGTGTAAGGGAAACTGGTAATTGTAGCATTGAAAGAATATCCATTAATAGCAGAATTATAAGTAGCAAGTTCTGGGAAGCTGTAAGTTGCTCCATCAACAATAGCAGGTGTACCGCCAGCTACTCCTAGTACGTTTACGGTGTAAAAATCGTTCTCTGCGTCAGTACAAGTAAGGAATACATCCGTATAAGTAATTTCATCAATCACCACCACTTCTACAGGTGTGCCAAAATCGGTACAATCGGCAGAAATAGTTGGGAAATCAACAGGAGGTGCTGTTCCTCCGCCACCGCCTTCGCTAGGATTTGGAACGCTAATGACTACGGTGTTAGTAGTGCCCGCAGTAATTACGCCTGTAACGGCATCAATAGGGGTAATTTGGTCTTCGGTAATTAAAGTACAACTATCTGCCGAAACGCTAAAGTTAAAGGCCGGAATATCGAAAGTTAAATCGCCTGTTCCTGTATTGGTAATTTCAATTACCCAATCTCCATTCGGATCATTCGGGTAAAAATCGTTTAACAATAAACAAGGCAACCCGCCAGCAATAGCAAGTAGTGCTTCATTAATTGGAATGCTCGAACCTAGTAGTTCTTCTGCTACATCAATAGACGAGCCATCAGGGAAGGTAATAATCATCGGATTTAATTCCCATCCTGTACCCGAAATCGTTGGGCAAATTTCTGCATACGGATCACAATCACTCGCTGGTTCGTACAGTACAGGTGTTGCTGCTGGCTCTTCGCCACCACCTTCACCACCGCCTTCGCTAGGATTTGGAACGCTAATGACTACGGTGTTAGTAGTGCCTGCAGCAATTACGCCTGTAACGGCATCAATAGGAGTAATTTGGTCTTCGGTAATTAAAGTACAACTATCTGCCGAAACGCTAAAGTTAAAGGCCGGAATATCGAAAGTTAAATCGCCTGTTCCTGTATTGGTAATTTCAATTACCCAATCTCCATTCGGATCATTCGGGTAAAAATCGTTTAACAATAAACAAGGCAACCCGCCAGCAATAGCAAGTAGTGCTTCATTAATTGGAATGCTCGAACCTAGTAGTTCTTCTGCTACATCAATAGACGAGCCATCAGGGAAGGTAATAATCATCGGATTTAATTCCCATCCTGTACCCGAAATCGTTGGGCAAATTTCTGCATACGGATCACAATCACTAGCAGGATCGAATAGTACAGGTGTTGCTGCTGGCTCTTCTCCGCCGCCACCATCGGTTGTTGGTGTTTGTGCAATAAACGGAGTTAAGTAGTAGGTGCCTGCTGCCATATCACAACTGCTATCAAAGGTATAACTGCCATCTTCGCTACTTGGCCATACGCCCATCGCAGTAGTTAATCCTGCTTCCGATGTAACCGCATTATTATCTAATGCCCATCCAACAATATGTCCTTCTGTTAAGCTCGATGCGCCAGCATTAACCGTTGCACTTTCGCCACAACATAAAACATTATCGCTTAAAGGAATGCCATTGCCAACGGTACAATTGCTAGTACTTGCACAGTTATTGCTTAATGGATTACTGCTTACACTACAAGTCGAATCGTCTACACCAGTTACCGTAATGGTAACTACTTCATTGTTTGCAAATGGACCTACAAGTGTAGTTCCTGTACCCGTAATTGTTTGACCAGTTGAAACTTGATAAGTGTCATTGCCACTACCAAAATCACTTACCGTTACTTCTACAAAGTAGTTGTTTTCATCAACACCATCACAAATTGCTAGGAAGCCAACAGTTGGAGGCGTACAAGCTGCAATGGTTGTGCAAGTAGGTAAAGTAACGGCATTGCTTGCACTACAAGTACTTGCATCGCTACTGCCAACTTCTACGGTGTAATCGCCTGCTTCGCTAATTGGCAAGCTCAATACATAATTGCTGCCAGAAGCCGTAAAGCCACTAGGAACGGTGTAGGTTGAACCAGCAACAACGGCAGGCGAACCACCAGCTAAATTGCTAATCGTTACAAGTATTTCATCATCATTGCCATCTGAGTTATTGTCTACACAAACAGCGTCAAGGTCAAAAGTAATATCGTCTACAATAACCAATGTTACTGGGTCGCCATAATCATCACAAGTACTAGAGATGTTCGGGAAGTCTGGAATTTCGGTATTGGCAGGCGGAACCGTAATAGTTACGGTATTGGAAGTTCCTGCAGGAATTACTCCATTTACCGCATCAATAGGAGTAATTTGGTCTTCGGTAATTAAAGCACAACTATCTGCCGATACACTGAATTGGAAAGCAGGAATATCAAATACAATATCGCCCGTTCCTGTATTGTTAATTTCAATTACCCAATTTCCGTTTGGATTGTTTGGATAGAAATCGTTTAACAATAAACAAGGCAAATCTTCAAAACCTGCTATGGCTAATATGCCTTGAGTAATAGGGATATTCGCTCCAACTAATTCTTCTGCAACATTTATTTGTGAACCATCAGGGAAATTGATTAGCATAGGGAAGATTTCCCATCCTTCTTCACTATCCGCAATTGTAGGACAAATTTCTGCATAAGGATCACAATCCGAAACAGGATCGAATAGTACTTGTTCTGCTTGTGGAGCTTCGCCTGGTGTTTGTGCAATAAATGGCGTAAAGTAATAAGTGCCTGCATTAAGGTCGCAAGCATTACTATAATCTAAACTACCATCTGCATTACTTGGCCAAACATCTATTGCATTGTTTATACCTGCTTCATCAACAATAGCTACATTGCTCATTGCCCATGCTACAATATGTCCATCATCAACAGTAGATTCACTTGCGCTCATATTAACAGTATCGCCACAACAAAGTACATCATTGTCTAAAACATAACCATCGCCAACCGTACAGCCTGAACAGTTTTCAGTTAAAGGCTCACTCATCACCATACAGCTACTATCATTATCACCTGTTAAGGTAACTTTAACCTCTTGGTCATTAGGGAAAGGACCTAGTTGAATAGTTCCTATGCCTGTTACTGTAGAAGTTGTAGCATCAAGATCGTTGGTAATCGTAAAGGTGCTGTTGCCTAATCCCATATCGCTGATGTTTACATTAATAAAGAAGCTGTTGCCCTCTTCTGAACAAACTGGTGTAAAGGTTACTTCAGGGTTTAAACAGGTAGTAGGACAACTTGGTAAAGTTACTGTTTCGCTAGTAGCACAACTTCCACTTTGACCAGCAACGCTGCTGCTAATCTCTACCGTGTAATCGCCAGCTTGGTCAACAGGGATGGATGCGGTATACGTAGCACCCGATTGGGTAAACTCGCTAGGTAATACATAATCAGCATTGGTTACAGCAGGTGCGCCGCCAGCTAAATTGCTAACTGTTACGAGTATTTCATCATAAATATCATCGCCATCACTATCATTACATTCTGCAACTACATCAAAAGTAATATCATCTACAACTACCACTTCAATTGCATCCCCAAAATCTTCACAGTTCGGGTCAACCGTTGGGAAGTCGCTTGCTTCGCCACCACCACTATTAGGGTCTGGAACTACGATGGTTACCGTGTTGCTTGTGCCTGCTACAATTGTACCTGTTACTGCTGGAATTGGCATAATTTGGTCTTCGGTAATTAGCGTACAACTATCAGCAGAAACGCTGAATTGGAAGGCTGGAATATCGAAAACTAAATCGCCTGTTCCTGTATTGGTAATTTCAATCACCCAATCCCCATTCGGGTCATTCGGGTAGAAATCGTTTAGTAATAAACAAGGTAAACCGCCAGCAATCGCTAGTAGTGCTTCGTTAATTGGAATACTCGAACCTAGTAGTTCTTCTGCCACATCAATTGAGGAACCATCAGGGAAGGTAATAATCATCGGATTTAATTCCCATCCTGTACCCGAAATAGTTGGGCAAATTTCTGCATACGGATCACAGTCAGAAGCAGGAGCGTATAACACGGGTTCTGGACCTGCAATTTCACCTGGGTCTTGTGCAATAAAAGGAGTTAGGTAATACACGCCAGCATCTAAAGTGCTACAATCATTACTAAAGTCGTAGCTACCATCGGCATTGCTAGGCCATACGCCTAATGCACCGTTTAAGCCTGCGCTACTAGTAATTGCTGCAT
Organism: Bacteroidota bacterium; assembly: GCA_020630215.1. GTDB lineage: Bacteria > Bacteroidota > Bacteroidia > Chitinophagales > UBA2359 > JAHDBT01. The sequence goes on along the minus strand of JAHDBT010000135.1, from coordinate 753 downwards.
CATCTAATGCCCATGCTACAATGTTTCCAGCTTCCACACTGGTTTCAGTAACATTTACATTTACACTTTCGCTACAACAAAGCACATTAGCATTTGGCGTGCTAGAGTTGCCTACAAAACAGCCAGAGCAATCTTCGGTATAACTATCGCTAGTTACGGAACAAGCGGCATCGTTATCGCCTGTTACGGTAATAACCACATTGGTACCATTGGCAAAAGGACCAACTTGTACAATGCCTGATTCAGTAGCGGTATCTGCTGGAACACCTGCATTATTGCTAATGGTGTAAGAGCTATTGCCAATGCCAAAGTCGCCAATATTTACATTTACATAGAAGCTATCGCCTTGGTCTAAACAAATGCTACCAAAAGCAACAGTAGGAGCTTCGCAGCCAAACACACAAGTTGGTAAACTAGCTGTTGCACCTACTGCACACGAACCATTGCTATTTACTTCTACACTTTGGTCGCCAGTAGCATCATCACCTAAAGCAGCGGTGTAAATGCCCGAACCAGCAGGGTTTTCGCTAAAGCCAGTAGGTAGGGTATAAGTGCCTACACCAATTGCAGGTGCGCCACCATTAATATTGCTGATGCTCATTATATAGCCATCGCTAATGCCATTGCCATCTGCATCATCACAAGTAATCTCAAAGTCGTAAGTAATGTCGTCAACAATTACTACCTCTACAGGTGCTCCATAATCTTGGCAAGCAGCCGAGATATTCGGGAAGTCTGGAATTTCGGTATTGG
>JAHDBT010000134.1 GCA_020630215.1 Bacteroidota bacterium | reverse complement strand
CAAACTACTTTTGCTCGTTTTTTGCGGTTGCGTAGTTACCGATTTGTTGTTTTTTGAATGGATGAACGGGTTGAAACCGATGCTACAAAAAAAGGCTACCAGCCATAAAAACCAGTAACCTTTCCTTCTTATTTTTTCTTCTATTTCAATAGGTTTATTTGCAGTACAGCAAAGCAAAATCGTCCAAATACGTTCTACCTTCTACAAAAATACCTTCTACCAATCCCCTCCCTACTGCTTCAACTTAGGGTCCAAAGCATCTGTCAATCCTTCCCCTATCAAGTTAAAAATGGTAACCGTAATAAAAATGGCAAAGCCAGGGAAAATCGCCAACCACCAAGCGGTAAACTTAATACGGGCTAGGTTGAGGAGCGAACCCCAGGTAATGTCTTCGGCTACATCTACGCCAATGCCGAGGAAGGAGAGGAAGGCTTCGGTTAGGATGGCGGAGGCAACGCCAAAGGCAATGGCAATGAGTACGGGTGTTAAGGCATTGGGAATGGCGTGGCGGAAAATGATGCGGGCTTCGCTGAATCCCATGGCTTGTGCGGCTTCTATGTATTCTAGGTTGCGTACTCGCAGCAACTCGGCACGGATAAAGCGAGCAATGCCTGTCCAACCAACTAAACCAATGATGAGCATTACGTTAAATACCGATGGTTTTAAGATGGCGACTACCGATAAAATTAATAACAGCGTAGGAATGGAGTTGATGATTTCTATAAAACGCATCACCAATATATCTACCGCAATGGTTACCTTTTTACCTAAAAAGGGTATTTTTTTGAGTAGGGAGGCTACTAGATTAAATAGCAGCATAATGACCAGAAAGATGAGTAAACTGGTAAACAAAGTACCAAACAAACCTCCTTCTTGCGATGCGGTAGCAAAAGCGGCAGAACGAGTGCTAAAGGCGTAAAAAATGGCAAATACAAATCCAATAATGTTTAAGAACAAACGAATGCGAGACATGCGTAGGCGGTTGTCGCCAAAATAACCTGCCAATGCGCCAATCAAAATGCCTATAAGGGCAGAAATAGACATGGCAATTACCCCTACCGATACAGCTATTCGTGCGCCGTGTATCATGCCTGCGGTTACATCTCGTCCTAGGTTGTCGGTGCCCATCCAATGCCAACGTCGCCACGATTCAATGTTGCGTTGTTTGTCAAAGGGACCTACAAATTGGCGGTTGTATTTGTCCATCGTAGTAGGCGAGTAGGGGATGAGGGGGAAGATGGCAAATTGGTAGTCGTGTTCGTCCCAGCGTTTGGTTACAAACTTGCTTTCCCAGGAGCTGAGTCCTAGACGCACGGCTTGTTCTTTAAAAACAGGGAAATGTGTTTGGTTGTCAATTTTACAAACAATGGGTTTTTCGTTGGCCAAAAAATCGGCAAACAAAGCCACAAATAAAATCACAAAAAACACCCGCAACGACCACACCGCCAATCGGTTTTTCCGATACTGACGTTTTACGTTGGCCCAATAACTCTGATCCAATTCCTTTTGTTCAATAGCGTTGGCTAATTTTTTGGCGGTATTTTTTCTAAATAGCATATGTTGGGTTTATCTTCTTTTTCATTAGATTTGTTTCTCAAAGCGTAACAAGTCTATTCACAATATCTTTGTCAAAGATATAAAAAACGCTTTGTTTTTTGTCACCTTGCTACTAGAATTATTTAACAAATAGGATAAAAGCAAATTTTTGGTGGACGGTAGCAAGTATTAGGCATATAGATACCATTTCGCTTCGTTTCGCCATAGTACAAGTGTCAAATACTTTTTCTACTTAGATAAATAGGTTCAATAATCTAAACTTATTTTGTTTAAACCGACAAAAGATAATCGAGTAAACTTGCTCATCGAATAAAGGGGAGGAAAGAAATACAACCTGATAAAATAGGCGGAACTATATCGACAGCTTGAACGAGAGGGGTAAAATAAATAGAAATAAGCTAAAACAATAGTTGACTATTAGCAGTATTGACTTTAAAATAATTGTTCAATAATTTCATCAGATAATATTTATCACTCAATTACTTGAGGCAATTTCCAAGAAAAAGTGTTTGTTTTTTGTAAAAGTAATGTCATTAAAACAAGGACTGTTGGCACGCTATTTGCAAATTATAACAAATAGCTCAATCGGGTTTTTGCAAAAAAACATATTTTTGTTATTTTGTAAGAGATTGATAGTCAGTTAAAAAAAAGAAATTATTATATGCCTGTAAAACTACCTCCTGCTTTAAAATACCTATAAAATAGACGATTTTTTTGTGCAAGTCCCCACCTATTGTCGTGTGCAAAGAAACTTATCAAAAGCCAGTCCCGTAAACGAGCAGTAGTTGGATGAATGTTTAAACATACATTTTTTTCAATATAAACATAGCAGCAGGTTAAGTTATATTCCCTTAATATACAAAACTGCCTAGCTCTATTTTTCTCTTCAATAACCTATACCAATAAACTAAGGGCTTAAAATTTAAAAAGCTGATAATTATCGGCCTGGAATTGCTATGTCTTTTTTCAACCAATACTTTTCTCAACAATTTCTCACCCCCTTTACTTAACCAAATCATTGAATAATAAACAAATATTTTAATATATATCTATTTCAAGCATTGCCATCCCCCAAATCGTAGCATCAGAATACAAATAAAGCTATTGAAAGGGCAAATGCAAACCAAAATTTTTACCATGAATTCACATGTAACTCAGTTAAGCAAGATGTTTATGTGGAGCTTATGTTTTTTAATGTCTGGTTTACTCCAGCAAGCATACGCTCAATGTCCTGTCGAGATGAAAATACTCGACCTCAGAAGCGTACCCAATTTTCCGCAAACCAACAATATTGTTGTTTGTGGTGAATCGGATACACTTTCGTATTTAATTTACTCCCCCAATGCCGAAACAGATTTGATAGGAGTAGAACTTGAACTCGAAATGACTTCGGGTATGGAATATGGTGGTTTTGTAGAGGGCCATTTTCCTGGAAATAATATATCAGAATTGGATGTGTCGAATCTCGCTCGTCCAAAATTTACCATTCCAACAATGACCAATGGAGAAATTTTTGTAGCCAACATTGCGGTGACTGCCAACTGCAATTTTGTGGCAGGGAGTACCGCTAGTGTTAATGCTACCTTCACTTTTGTTTATCAAGATTTAGACGGTAACCTCTTTTCTTGTGAAGCAGAGTTTGAACCGGTAGCCGACTACAACTCCGAAATTAGAAAAGGGGTAATCAATGTTTACCCTCCTACGGCTTCCAATGGTACTACGCCTAAGGTAACCTTAGAACCAAGTGATTTTACCACCCCCGATTGCCATTTTGTGCCAATGACACAGGATGGTTTAGGTGCGTATATACAAGAATTAGATTTTTATATAGATGGTGTTGACTTAGACAATGTGCTAAATTTAACCACCTTAGCTATTGATGGTGTAGACCTAATGTACACTTACGATAGTGCAAACCAACAAGTAGCAGCAATTATTGATGGCAGCTTTTTTAATGATGGACGCTTTGATGAAGGCGAAGATTTATTAGTAGAAGTGTGCTACACTACAATGGGGTGTATTGACCCTGCCGATGTATTTTTTGAATACACCGCCGAGTTTGGTTGTGGCGGTCAAATCTGTAGTGAAAGTTCATCAGAAGGTAGTTTGGTTTTTACACCAGACCTAGGAGCCAACCCATTAGCTGTTTCTTCATTTGGTACAACCGGAGCGTTTTGTGATACGCCAATTACTTATGATTTTACTATTAGTGGAGAAAATCCAGATATAGGCGAAGGTTTACTAAGCGATTTAATGGTAAGCTTCGATGCTTGTGAAACGCCTAATACCGTTTTAGCAGATATTTCGGTTAATGGAGTGTCGCTCCCAGCAGCAATTTGGAGTGTAGTAAACGGAACTGCCATTGTTGATTTAACACAATTAACTACAGATATTGATGGCGCTGCAACTGGTTTAGAAGATGTGGATGGCGATTTAGCTTTTGATGATTTACCAGGTGGAAACAGCATTGTTGTTGGTGTTACTTTAGAACTAGTATGTGCTGCCGACTTAAACAGTTGTGGGGGTACTTCTTGTAGTATCGAAAGAGTAGAAGTAGATGGCTTACACAATTGTGGACAAGATATGCAAGCATCTATTCCTGTTGACCCTGTTCAATTTTCCTATGGCGAAACAGCTTGGGATGCCAACGAAGATGTGGAATTTAGAAGTTCGTATGTTACAGAACTAGTAGATACAGACCCTGATGTTTGGAAACCAACTGTAAATGGATATGTGTTTAGCTATGATTATGGCTTTAACAATATTGCTCCTTGTTCACCAACTTCTGAATTATACTTACAAGTAATGGTGCAAGCCAATGGCGAACGCCAAGACCATATTCGTTATACAGCAGGTTCTGCTACATACAGTGCCGATGGTGGCGCAGCTGTTGCAGTACCTGGCGTAACTTCACAACAGTTACCAGAAAGAGCTGGTTTAGAAATCATCATCCCAATGGGAGATGCTGCTGCAACGGGTAACGAATACTATTTTAACTTAGATTACGAAGGCTTTTGTACACCAGATGATTACGCAAACATTTCTTACACAGTAGTAGAAGTTTGTGGCGCATGTGGTGGTGATTGTGAAATTGTACGTTCTTGCCACTCGGTACAAAGTTGGATTGATTGGGTAGGCTTAGATTGTGTTTGCGATATCGAAGCTTCTATTGATACTTTGTATCGTAAAAATTATGGTTTTGCCGATAAAGCAATGACCCAACCTCTTACCGCTGCTGATGTTCCCGCCGAAGATAGAATTCGTTTTCTTCCTGGTGATACAATGTACTACCGTGCAGCTTTTGAAATCTTAAATGCAGAAGTATTAACAAATGCAGACAGATATTGGGCTTTCACTGTTTATCAACGTAATTTATATGCCGAAGGTCGTTTAGATGTAACACAAGCTACCTTCAAAGGATGGTACTGGAAAAACTCAACGACAGGAGCAATTACCGAAATTGGTATTCCCGACTGTATGCAAAACTACGACGATGCCAACAGAGATAACACGTACTATCCTTCTCTAAGATTGTTAAATGTTGGTTCTGATGGAAATCCTGTTTATACAAATGTAGGGACTAACTACCAAGCTTGTTTTGGCGATCCTAATATTAATCCTAATTATCCTTACGAATCAGCAGCCAACTACGATCATGCTGGGTCTAATACCGACCAATATGATGGTTATATGGGTTTCCAAATTTTCTTTCAACGCCCTGATGATTGTCCTCAAACAGGAAATACTTCCGCAAACGGATCTAGTACAGATCATATTAACAATTGTCACCAAGAGTTTTTAGACCAATTTAATATTGGGGATGGGGACTTCATTTATGTAGATTATGAAATTCCAGTATATCATAATCCATACTACGATCCTACTGCAACAGCATCTAATACAAATTACTTAGATCCAAGATGTGGCGTATATTCTATGTCTGATGATTGTGCGAATATCACTATTGCAAGTGCTTGTTACACAACTCGTCCTTTTTATGTGCATAACCCAGGTCCTGTAGGAGTTAGTACAACCGTAAATGTTACCGATTGTGATGTAGAAATTGATCACACATTCACACTCGCTAACCCAGTTCCAATTTTACCAGCCGACCAACTTCCTTGGTACGAAAACGAATACCGCCCATACATGGCAGTAGAATACCTCGAACCCTCTTTCCCTAGTAATTTAGCTTACTTAGGTAATGCAACTATTATTGATGCAGCAGGAAATAGTACATTAGTGCCTGGGCAAAATGTAGACGATAGCTATGGTAACCTAACTTGTATCCCAGATAACGGAAATGTATGTTGTGCCGCAGCAGACCCATCTATTCCCGCAAGCCTACGTTTTAATGACGACGATTGGTATAGAGGATTAGAAATTGATATGTGGAGAACAACCACCTTCCCAGGTGTGGCTACTGGTAATTATTGTGATTTTGACCCATTAATTCACTTACCAAACGATCCCTTCCCAATGTTAGGCGTTGGTGGGCAAGAAGCTTGTTCTTGGGCTTTAACGTATGATTTACGTGCTTTATGTCCAGAAGAAATCGACGTAACTCAATTCAATTTAAAAGGTCAATTTGCAGAAAATTATGTGCCTAACTTAAATGTAAATATTAACGTTAGAGCCAATCCAACTTTATACAATAATAGTATGCAAAACTTAATTGACCCTGCTGTTTACGATTTTTACAGAGAAGGTTCTTACTACTGGGGCAAATGTATTCCTTATCCATTAGCTACCGACCACGTTGCTCGTCAAGTAATAAACGCAAATGTAACACCAGATAATTTTGTAGATAATTCTTTAAATTTTGCTCCATTATTACCAACCGTTGGTACCAACTTAATTGCCGATTTAGAAGACGAAAACGAAATAACAACTTACACCGTTTGTGCAGGTGATGCTAGTCTCGGTGGAGCTACACACGAAAATGTATCTACTTCTATTTTAGTACCTACTACGGTAGAACTAGTAGAAGTGTTAGATGTAAATGGAACACCTTTAACCGTTACACAAGTAGCTGTAGACCCTGATGGAACTACCTACCAAGTAAACATGGATGACCTTCCTCCTTTAGGATGTTATACCATCCAAATTGTAACCGAATTACTATTCTGTCCAGTAGGCTTAGATTTACCAACTACAGTATGCGCTGCTACTACTTCTGGCTGTATCGATCCAATTAAACAAGCAGCACTTTCTGCTGCTACCGAAGCTTGTAATAGCGCAGAAGCCTGCTACCAATATATTAAAGAGGAAGCAGAAATTCAAGCAGAATGGTACATCCAACCTGATATAAATGTGGGCTTATGTGATACGGTTGATTTTGCAATTCGTGTGAAAAACGTACGTCCTGCTCAATTAATCAACTTAGATTTAGAATGGTGGTTCCCTACAGGATTAGAATTTGTAGAAAATAGCTGGTATTTCCAAGCTCCAGGTGGTACAACTACTTTTGGACCAATGGTTGCTGTTGGCGATCCTGTATTGCATCCAGCTGCTAACAATGCCTATGGTACCGCTTTCCATTTTGCCGATGATGCAGATTTTTCTTTAGATATTCACCAAAACGGTTTAGAAGGTATCTCTCCTGCTAACAATACAGCCGACGAAAATAAATTCATTATTCACTTTAAAGCAGTAACCAACTGCGAAGAGTTTGTTTCGGGTACACCTATCCGTTTTGTTGCAAATGCATCCGACCCTTGTGAGCAAACCATTACAAGTGGTTTAATTGAAAGTTCACCAATTATTGTTCAAAATGCGAATCCAGCTAACTTTGCACAATTATTAACCTATGCCGACCCAGGCGAGTTAAACTGTGGCAGCACAGCTACTGTTACCATCACCGCACTCAATATTGCGCCATTTGGCGAAACAGCAACTTCTCGTATGTGTATGGTAATTCCTAACGGAGATATTGTTTACACGCCAGGAACTATTGCTTATGCTGCACCAACAGGTTTTGATGGCGCGCCAGTAGAAACCGTTACTGGAAATGCAACCGAAATTTGTATGACCGTACCCGATGGTATCGGACCAGGCGAGTTCTTCAGCTTTACCCTAGAGGTAGGATTAGCTGGAACCGTAAGCTGTGGCTTTGGAGAAGTAGGCGTAGAAATTAGTTCTTATATTGCCGACCAAGGTTGCGACGAACTAGGATTAGATTGTGGCGTAAATGTTTTAAATAGCGTAAACCCACTAGTAAGCATCGAGTTCTTACCACCAGTTAATGTAGACGATGTTTTATTAAATACACAATGCGACGACGACCCAGAAAATGTAACCTTTAACTACAGCATGGATTTAAGTAACGTAGGACCCGCTTATAGCGGAGCTGTTACAATAGAACTGGTTCGTGACTTAGACTTAAACGGACAAATTGATAGCTACGATCCTGTTGTTGCTGCTGCTACTCATAGCATTAATTTATCTACTGGACAAGCTACGGTAGAAACAGGAACGCTAACAATTCCAGAAAGTATCTCCTGTCCTATACTAGCGCAAGTAGTACAAGATACAGAGTGTGTGTGCGATGTGCAAGCTTATTCGTTCGACGCTTTTGCACCCGAATTCTTTGCCGACCTAGGTGAAAAACAAACACTTTGCCCAGGAGAAAATTTAACAATGGATGTTTGTAGCACGACTACTTTAGATATGTTTACCGTTGACCCTGCCGATGGCGGTACGGTAACTTTAAACGGAAGCACAGCTACTTTTGCTCTAGCAGATGGATATGGTGTTGACAATCCAGTAGCCTTAACCTTTAGCTCTACACAAGGTGCTTGTGTAACCGATTTTACAACGCAAGTTTACACAATAGAAACTTTTGAAATTGGACCTTATGATCCAATTACCATGTGTAGCAATAGCTGCGAATATTTAGAGTTAAATTTACCTGAATCATGGTTAGGCAATGTAAATATCCAATGGTTGCCTACTGATTTCTTAGACGACCCAACATCACCGTCCCCTGAAATTTGTAATCCTACTGGCACTACTACTTACACCGCTACACTCACACTAGGCGAAGGAGCAGCAGCTTGTACAACGTCTGCTACTTGGCTAGTAAATGTACAAAACCCAGTAAACGAATTCAGCCTAACTTCTGGCGAATTTTGCGAAGGCAGCAGTTATGTAATGAATGCACCTTCTGGCTACGACCAATATATTTGGTACCAAGTTTTAGGCAGCAACAGAGTGCCTGTACAAAGTGGCTCAGACAGAACCTTTGCTGCAACAGCACCTGGTTTCTACACCGCAGAATACCAAGACGAAACAGATGTTTGTAAGCACATCGCTAATGTAGTACAAGTAGATATGTTACCTAGCCCAACCATTACAGGTGCGCTAGATGAATTTTGTAGTGAGGAAGCTGAAAGCGTAGATTTAACCAGCTACGAAAGCAGCATGGCGAACTTCGCAGGTAGCTTTGCGTGGTACCAAGATGTAGCCGCTACTACAACAGTAAGCAATCCTACTAGCGTAACCGTTACCAATGGAGATGAATTTTTTGCAGTATTTACCAACAACGAAGGTTGTACAGATACCGCTTCTGTTGTGTTTACCGTATATGAGAGTTCTGTTGTAGAGTTAACACCTGAAGGCACCACCGAAATTTGTGAGGATGGTACAGGGGTAACTTTAACAGCTACCACAGGGTACGCTAACTACGATTGGTATCGCAACGGAATTATACTCGTTCAGTCTGGTGCAAATAATGAGTATACTGCTACCGCTTCTGGCGATTATAGCGTAATTATTACGGCTACCAATTCTTGTAATTCTGCACCCGAACCAGTAACGGTTGTCATCAACGAATTACCAACACCAGGTATTCAAGCAAGCGATGCAACCACTTTCTGCGAAGGCGACGAAACAACTTTATCTGCTACCGCAGGTTTTGCAACTTACCAATGGTTCCAAGATGGAGTAGCTATTTCTGGTGCTACTAGCATTGATTATGTAGCAACCACTAGTGGTGCTTACCACATTGAAGTAACCGACGAAAACACTTGTGCAGGCGCATCTGTTCCTGTAACAGTAACCGTTAATCCTAATCCAGTTGTTGGTTTAGCAGCAAACGGACCTACAACCTTCTGTGAGGGTGGAAGTGTAGAAATAGAAGCAACAGCAGGTTTTGATACCTACGATTTCTATTTAGATGGAATCACTTTATTGCAATCTGGTGCTAGTACAACATTTATTACTAGCCAAGCAGGTAGTTATACCGTTATTGCAACCAATAGCTTTGCTTGTGCAAGCGAAACTACTGCTATTGTAGTTACTGTAAATCCATTACCAGAACCAGTAGTAACTATAGATGGACCTGCTACTTTTTGTGATGGTGGTAGTACCACTATCGAAGCTACACCTGGTTTTGCTAATTATACTTGGTATCTTGATGGAGTAGAGTATTATTCAGGTCCATTAAACGATGGCACAATTGAAGACGAAGGTGGCGAATTTATGGTAGTGGTAACCGATGTCAATGGATGTGTGGGTACTTCTAATACCGTTAACATCATCATCGACCCACTACCAGAACCTGTAATTGATGTTGCTGGCGAAACAACTTTCTGCGAAGGTGGTGAGGTAATCCTTTCTGTAAGTGGCGTATATCCTACTATCGAATGGTCGTTGGATGGAAACCTAATAGCAGGTGCCAGTACCAATGTATTAGTGGCTACACAAACAGGTGATTATACCGTTTATGTAAACGATAACAATGGTTGCGAAGGCACTACAAAATCTATCGCTGTAACCGTAAATCCATTACCAACACCAGTAATTTCCGCTACTAATGGTACTTATGAAGCCTGTGCCGATGTTGGCGAAGTGACTATCGAAGCAACACCAGGCATGGCAAACTACGATTGGTATAAAGATGGTGTGCTACTAGCACAATCTAGTGCAAGCAATACTTTTATTGCTACCGAATCAGGCATTTATAGTGTAGCAGTAACCGATAATAATTCTTGTGAAGCAACAGCCACCGCTGTAGAAGTAAACATTCACGAATTACCAGTTCCTGCTTTAGAAGCAACTACCACCGAAATGTGTGATGGCGAAACAAGCAATTTAAATGCAATAGGAGGAATGACAACTTATGCATGGCTTCCTGCCGATGGTACTTTATCTTGTACTACTTGTGCTAATCCAGTAGCAAGTCCATCTATCACTACCACCTATGGAGTAACGGTAACAGATGGAAACGGCTGTACGAATACAGATGAAGTAACCGTAATCGTAAATCCATTACCAACGCCAATTTTAGCTGCACCTGATGTAGATGCTTGCGAAGGCACATCGCTAACCATTACCGCATCAGCAGGTTATGCACAATACGATTGGTTTGTAGATGGAAGCGTATTGGTTCAATCTGGTACCATTAATACTTACGAAGCAAGCCAAAGCGGCTCATATACCGTAGTCGCTATTTCTGATAAAGGATGTTCAGACGAATCGGCAGCAGTAGAAATTACCATCTTCCCAACACCAATAGTAGAAGTAACCTTAGAGGGCCCTGATACTTTCTGTGATGGAGGTAGTACGGCTATCGAAGCCACACCTGGTTTTGTAAATTATGAATGGTATATCGACGATGCGCTTTATTATACAGGCCCATCCAATGGCGGTATTATAGATGATGTACAAGGCGAGTTTATGGTAATTGTAACCGATGAAAACGGATGTACCAATGCCTCTAATATGGTTAATATTACCATCGACCCATTACCACAACCAATAATCGACGTTTCTGGCGAAACAACTTTCTGTGAAGGTGGCGATGTGATTCTTTCGGTAAGTGGCGTATATCCGATTATTGAGTGGTACTTAGATGAGGTATTAATTCCTGGTGCAAACACCAATGTATTAGTCGCTACACAAACAGGTAACTATACTGTTTATGTAAACGATAACAATACTTGTGAAGGTACTTCAGAACCTATAACCGTAACGGTTAATCCATTACCAGAGCCAACATTATCAGCAACCAATGGTAACCTAGAAGCCTGTGCAGATGCAGGCGGCGTAAGCTTAACAGCAAGTCCTGCTGGATTAGCAAACTACGATTGGTACAAAAACGGTGCTATTTTAGAACAGTCTGGACCCGTTAATATGTTTATTGCTACCGAATCTGGTTTATATACCGTAGCAGTTACCGATGCAAATGGATGTAGTGCAACAACTACCGCCGTTGAAGTAACAATTAACGAATTACCAATTCCAGTTGTAGATGCTTCTACTTTGGAAATGTGCGAAGGCGAAGCCAGCACCTTAAATGCTACAGAAGGCATGGCGACTTATACTTGGTCACCAACAGCCGATTTAAGCTGTGCCGATTGTGCTAGCCCAGTAGCAACACCAATAAGCACAACTACTTATAATGTAACCGTAACAGATGTAAACGGATGTACGGCTAGTACAAGTGTACAATTAGTTGTAAACCCTTTACCGACACCCATTATCATTTCTTCTGATACAGATGTTTGTGAAGGCGAATCAATCACCATTACCGCATCTTCTGCCTATGCAGAATATGAATGGTATATTGATGACAGCGTATTAGTACAATCAGGTTCTTCAAATAGCTATGTTGCTACCCAAAGTGGCACGTACACCGTAATTGCGATTTCTGATAAAGGCTGCGAAGATGTCTCTAATGAGATTACTATCAACATTCACGAAAATCCAGCACCAACAATCACTTTAGATACAGCGGCGACTTTCTGTGATGGCGGCTCGGTAACTTTAACAACCGAAGCAGGTATGACCACCTATGTATGGTACTTAGATGGTGCAATAATAGCAGGTGCGACTACCAACCAATACGTAGCAAACACATCAGGTCTGTACTCCGTAGAAGCAACCAACGAATTTGGCTGTGCTACTACAACAGTAGAAACAGAAGTGATTGTAAATCCTACTGCGATGCCAGTTGTTACGCCTAATACAGACACAACGGTATGTGAAGGCGAAGAAGTGGTATTATCTGTAACAGGTGTTTATCCAGTTATTCAATGGTACTTCGAAGGAGGTGTTATTGCAGGAGCAACCTCTTCTGTCTTAGTAGCTACCGAAGGTGGTAACTATACCGTTTATGTAAACGATAATAACACTTGTGAAGGTACTTCCGCACCAATCACGGTAACTATTTTTGAAGCTCCTACTGCCGAAATTTTAGCAACAACTCCCACCACCGTTTGTGAAGGCGAAGAAGTGGAGTTATCAGTAGAAGGCAACTTTACGGACTTAACCTGGATGCTAGGCGATGTGCAAGTACAATCAGGTACTCAAAGCACCTTTACTGCTAGTGAAGCAGGAATTTACACCGTAATATTAGTAGACGAAAATGGCTGTGAAGGACTCAGCACCGAAATCGAAGTAACCCTTCAAACATGTGCATTCGACTTAGCTTTAAGCAAAACATTGGCAGCTACACAAGCAAATCCAGTATCGGTTGGCGATCCAGTAACGTTCACCATCACCGTATTTAACCAAGGTGTGGTAGATGCTTACAATGTAGAGGTGGTAGATTACATCCCAACAGGCATGAGCCTAGCCGATGCAGCATGGTCAAGCAGTGCCGCAGGAAACGAAGCTTACACTACTTTAGCCAATCCTATTTTAGCTGGCACAAGCGCAAGTGTTGATATTACTTTAACCGTTGACGAATTACCAGCAAGCGGTTCTTTTGAAAACTTTGCAGAAATCACCCATGCAGAAGACGAAGATGGCAACGAACCAGCAGACGATGATTCAACTCCTGATAACGAACCAGATAATGATGGTCCAGTTACAGATAACGACATCAACGGCGGAGGTCCTGATGCTGGCGAAGATGAAGACGACCATGACCCAGCAGTAATTGAAGTAGCCTTATTTGATTTAGCATTAATGAAAGAATTAGCCCCATCAAATGTAATGCCTCTATATCCTGGCGATGACGTATTATTCACCATCACCGTTTTCAATCAAGGAAACGTAGATGCAGCCAATGTAGCAGTAGTTGATTATCTACCAACTGGCTTTTCTTTAAGTGCAAACGACATGAATGGATGGACCGCAGGCGGCAGCAACACAGCTACTAATACGGTAAGTGCTTTAGCAGCAGGCGCATCTACAACGATTGATATTTTAGTAACAATTAATGCTACCAACCAAGCAGGTTCAGCAGTAAACTATGCAGAAATTGCTAGTGCAACAGATGCAGAAGGTACGCCTCAAGACGATATTGATTCTACTCCTGATTCAATAGATGACAACGATACAGGTGGTACACCTGAAGATCCTACACAAGATAATGTAGTAACAGATGATGGTACAACAGACGAAGATGACCATGACCCTGCTACCGTAAGTTTTGAAGTATTTGACTTAGCTTTAACCAAAACTTTAGCAACAGGTCAATCAGCTGATGTAGCTCCTGGTGATGTCGTAACTTTTGCTATCACGGTTTACAATCAAGGAACCGTTGATGCCTACAGCATCGAGGTAACCGATTATATCCCAACAGGCATGACCCTTGTAGATCCTAACTGGACAATGGGCAGCGGCAATACCGCTAACTACAATCTAGCAGGACCACTTGCCGCAGGTGGCAGCGAGCTAATCACTATCCAATTACAAATTGATGCAGCTAGTGCTGCTGGCGAATTAATCAACGTAGCAGAAGTAAGCGACGCAGAAGATGTAAATGGAAATCACCCAGAAGATATTGATTCTGACTTAGATGATATTGCTGGAAATGATACTGGTGGTACACCAAACGATCCTAATGAGGACAATAACATTGATGATGACGGTACTATTGACGAGGATGATGCAGACCCTGCCGTTGTAAATGTAGAAGTATTTGATTTAGCACTAGAAAAAACAGTAGCAGATGGTCAGTCACCAATCGTTACCCTAGGCGACCAAGTTACTTACACCATTGAAGTAATCAACCAAGGTTCTGTTACTGCTACAAATGTACAAGTAGTAGATTACATTCCAGCAGGAATGAGCTTAAACGATGCCGCTTGGTCAACAGGTTCAGGCAACGAAGCATTTACCACAATAGCTGGACCTATTGCACCTAACACAAGTGCAAGTGTTAACATCACTGTAACAGTTGACGAGATGCCAGCAAGCGGTATTTTAGAAAATTTTGCAGAGATTAACCAAGCACAAGACGAAAACGGCAATCCACAAGAAGATATAGATTCTACTCCTGATAACGATCCAGAAAATGATGGACCTGTTACCGATGGCGATATTGATGGCGGTG
>JAHDBT010000742.1 GCA_020630215.1 Bacteroidota bacterium | reverse complement strand
GCACAAAACCTCTACGTACAAATTGTCGGATTTATTTTTTAAACGTTACTAAAGCGTTAAATTAAGCTAAAAAATACCATATCCTTATGCTACCCCTTCAATAAGCATTTTGCTACAAAATCTTTTTTTTACTAACAACGTTAAAGTACTACATTTAATGATGCGCTTATGTAAATTTTAAGACCAAACCAATTTTAAGGGACGCAAACTAAATAAGGGTCCGTTTTGACTTTATCTTTTTGCACTATCCTGCGTTGACAAAACCCTTATTACGCTTAGGCGTAACGCGGATTTTGCCGCCTTGTCTAGCACAAAAATATTTCCTCAAAATCGGACACTTATTTATTCTCCGTCCCTAAACCAATATCTAATAATTTATAAATAATTATATCATCCATGAAAAAATTAGCATCCAATTTGTTTATTGCCACCTTGGGTGGCATTATTGCACTTGTCATTTTTCAGTTTAATTCGCCCACTAAGCATAATAGTTCTGTTGCCAATATAGATGCAACTACCATAACCAAAACAACCGCCAATAAAAGCAACTTTTTTAGTCAAGCCCATGCCAATCCTATTGCTAGTAGCAGCAATGCAAACAATGCAAGGGTTAGCATTCCTATGTTAGATTTTACGGAGGTAGCCGCAAGCACAACGCCTGCCGTAGTACATATAAAAACCAAAGGAGAAGCACAACCCGATAGCTGGGAAGAGCTGTTTAGAAACTACAAAAGTGAGGGCGACCAATTACAACCTCGGGCATCGGGTTCGGGCGTAATTATTAACTCTAACGGATACATTGTTACCAATAATCACGTAATTGAAGATGCCTCCGAAATTGAAGTTAACCTACACGACAAACGAGTATACACCGCCCGATTAATAGGAACCGACCCCAATACCGATTTAGCAGTACTTAAAATTAATGACAACAATTTAGCTTATATTCCTTACGGAAATTCGGATAGAATTAAAGTGGGCGAATGGGTGATGGCGGTTGGAAATCCGTTTAGCTTATCGTCTACGGTTACTACAGGAATTGTAAGTGCCAAAGCTCGAAATATGGAAATATTAAAGGAGAGTTTTGCGGTAGAATCGTTTATACAAACCGACGCAGCAGTTAATCCAGGAAACAGCGGTGGCGCATTGGTTAACTTACAAGGACAGCTAATTGGGGTAAACACGGCCATTGCTTCGCCTACGGGCTACTTTGCAGGCTACTCGTTTGCCGTACCCGTAAATATTGTAAAAAAGGTAGTGGCTGATATTATTGAATTTGGAGAAGTAAAAAGAGGCTTTTTAGGTGTAGCTATTAGAGAAATAGATACCAATTTGGCTGATGATATTGGTCTTAGCTCTTTGGAGGGGGTGTATATTGAACGAGTAAATAACAACAGTGCAGCAAGCGATGCAGGAATTGTACAAGGAGATATTATTACCGAAATTGCTGGCACTAAAGTAAGCAGCACGCCTGCCCTACAAGAACAAGTAAGCCTGTACCGTCCTGGCGACCGTATTGCGGTTACCATTAAACGCAATAACCGACCTAAAACAATTACCGTAAAATTAAAAGGAGCCTACTAGGTTTTTGTAGAAGGTAGAAAGTATTTTTGTAGAAGGTAGAAAGCACCTTCTACAAAAATACTTTCTACTAAAAAACCTACTCCACCATAAGTGATAAATTAGGCACTTCTTTTATCTTTCCATCTGGTCCTTTTACTTTTATTTTATGGAACATAATTAAATCGCCTTTACTAAGTTGGTCAACAATTTTATTCACCGAAAAATTAAATTTACTATTCGGATTCACCACCGTTTTCATACTAGCATCCGCCTTCGCACCAAACGATTTTACTTCGTAGCGCACAATACGGTAATCGCTTTTTTTAACGTCTTTGGTTAATGTAACAAAGTCTAACTCACCTGCCGCTTTTAGTTCGGCTTTACTAATAGCACCGCTGGTTTTTCCACCTACGCTTATGGTAAGCGGTAGCAAATCGGTATTAGTCGCAGCTGTATTATTGTTACTACTAGGAGTGTTTGTTTTTGTGGCAGCTTTAGGATTATCTACTTTAAAAGTTTTGCTGCCAACCAACTCTGTTGTTTTATTGTTTTTAATATGTAGCGTAATGGTTACTTCCTCTCCCTCTGCCACATATACATTGTATCGTCCCTTTCTGGCATCAATTTCTCCAATCGTATTTCTAGGGCTGCCGCTAATCGAAGGTTTTAACCATACGGGTTCAATTTCGGCAACAGAAATTACCACTTCCGTATATTTATTTATTGGAAGCACCTCTCCTTTTTTACTAGTAATTTCCCACAAGTAATCACTGCTTTCCGAACTAGTACTACTGTT
>JAHDBT010000133.1 GCA_020630215.1 Bacteroidota bacterium | reverse complement strand
GCTGGGTCTAAGGTTACAATAGGGTCTGGGCTAATTATAATAGTAATATCGTCAAAAGCACTACATCCCGTAATAGGGTCTGTATAGGTGTAGGTAACAGTTCCGTCACCAGGGTTAGCTGGGTCGAACATTCCATTTGCATCAGCATTGCCTGTCCACACGCCACCAGCAGGATTGCCAATTAATTGTTGTAGTCCAGCATCAGCACAGAAAGGTCCCGCTGGGTCTAAGGTTACAATTGGTGCAGGATTTACGGTAATGGTAACACTTGCTGATGCACCACATCCTGTATCAGGATCAGTATAGTCATAAGTAACGATTCCATCAACAGAAGTTGCCGGGTCGAACATCCCTGTTGCATTTGCCTCGCCACCCCATACACCGTCGGAAGGAGTAGCAGTTAATTGTTGGATTCCTGCATTCTCACAGAAAGAAGAGGGAGAGTTGATATTTGCACTTGGGCCTGGAATACCTGGCTCTATAGTATAACTAGCTGTAGCACTGCATGTAGTATCGTCTGTTACTGTTACAGTATATTCTCCAGGAGCCAAACCTGTTGCAGTGGCAGTCGTTTGAGCAAGGGGGTCATCCCATAGGTAATTAATAGTTCCTGTTTCACCTGTAACCTCCGTGGTAATAGCACCATCATTTGCCCCTTCACAAGTTTCGTCGTCACCTGTAACCGTTGCACTTAGGGTACAAGCGCTTGGGCAACCTATTTGAACACTATTAGAGGTTGGGGTTAAAGATAGCCCTCCTGCAACATTGTCAACATTATCTAACATTAAGAGAAAATAGTCTCCTGAGCTAGCGGGAAAGGTTATATTAGGATTTGGGGCAACAGTCGTACTTGCATCACAGGCGACTTGGTCGGTATAGATATCATCGTTAACACCTATAGTGCAATAATCAATTGCAGTAGTGCTACTTGTAAAGGGTCCCCATACAATAAAATCCATATTAGTATCGGGTTCTGATAGCCCGATTGCTAATTCTACAGTGCCTGTGGCACCGGCTTGGAACCAGAGCCAACTTGTTCCATTCTCAGAAGCAGGACAAGCTGAATTAGGAGTTGGAATGTCATTAACATCACCAGCTTCGAAACCAATAGGTATAATTGTTGATGAGCTACAGTACTGTTGAGCACCTATACAATCAGCACTTTGTGCAAAAATGCCTGTTGTACCAATGAATAGGAGTACAATAGGCAAAAGTATATTTTTCATTTAAATTCGGGTTTATTTTTTAATTAATTGAAATAGTTTGGATTTAACATTGTTTAAATAAATTATATAAACTTTGTTTTGTTTTTAAAGCAATTAAAAGTTTGGGTTTAACTTTATTTAAAAATTGCTTTAGTTTTTACACACTGTATTTAGTTGAGTTGTTTTAAAGTTTTTATACGCACAGCATTATGCTGTTAGGAAGTTGTTTTTTTTTTGTGTTTACATCTGTAGTTTGGTAATTGCCATTTTTTGTTGGTAGTGAGCCGTGCATTAACAAAGAATTGTTTTTTTGTACTGTTTACATTTGTAGTTTGGCAGCGGCTTTCATCAGTAATAGGATATTTTAAAGTAGTACTATTACTTTTTGGGGGAAGACTACTGCTTTGACGATAAGCTATTGTTGCTTTAAAAAGCATAGAATAGCCTATGGTTGGCAGCATCAAAAATAGATTTTGCATAAATGGTGAAATTTTTAATAAAATAATTTGATACCCATTTTAGGGTTAGGAATGGAGCAAAAATAAATTTACATTTTCCACTTCGATATTTCCCAATGTCCTGCGTTACAAATACTCGTAATAGCGCTGCTATTACTGCGTTTTGCGCCTTGTCTATTAGAAAATCTCTTTGCGGAAATTTGTAAATTTATTTTTTTACCATCCCTTAGGTGATTTTTAGGCAAACAGTCATTTAATTTAAATATTATTATATTTTGTTTTTTTATGTATGATGAGTTACTCTGTTTACACTTGTTGTTAAAGGGGCAATTGCCCGCTTTAATGAAACAAGGTAAACACGCTTATACCTGCCTACTTTAGTTCCTAATGATTTAAGCTTTGCGTTTTTGCAGAACCTGTTTGAAGTGTTAAACTTATGGTACTGCTGTGCTAACTTAGGTTTTAGGCAAAACTAAAGCAAGTATATGCTGTAGAGTTATATGTGTTGGTTGTTAATAAATATTTCGGTAGAAATATTTAAAGTATATGTAGAGTTTGTTATGTATTACTTAGAAAGAATTTGACTTCGCTATTAGATCAAACAAACATGTATTAACATGCTAATGCTAAGGGGAGGCTTATTTTGCTAGATAGTTTTAACAATAAGTCTGGCAACTTATAATTAATGCTAGGGGGAAATTTATTTTGCTAGATAAAATAGTTTTTTAATATAGGCTGGGCAAGCTCGTATATTAATATTGGAGAACGTTAAGGTTGGTACGGATGAATACTTATTTGTTTTAGAATTTGTTATTAAAAAACTTCCAACTTTCTAATGATGGTAATTCTTAGAAAATAAGGGGATATAGATTTTTAATGCATCTGGTTTATTCTGCAAACAAGTAAATGAATAGAACGTTTAAATTGCTACAATGTACAAAACTTAATGTGCTCTAGTGTCTTGTAAAACCCTCTTTTATGTTAAAAGCTGCATAATGTTAAAAAACATTATTAGGCAGTTTTTTTATGTGCAAGTTTTACCTGAACTGGGCGATAAAGTTATGGAAATCTATTGCTAAATACCTATTTATAGCGAGCATTTTTTCTAAAATTTTTTTTTACAAAATGTTAAAAAAACTATCTGTCATTTAATTAAAGATCGCAATTTTTTAATAAACAGCAATTTACAAAGTAAAATTATAATTATCTATGAGTTAAAACATAACATTAGCTACTTTGAAATAAACTGAAAAAAAATGAATAAACATATCGTAATCTTTTTAAATAAATTTGTTGTTATTTAACTGTGTAAAGCCAAGTTTAATAGTTAAGTATATGATATTGAATGTGAAATGTAAAATGTTTTTGAATGCACTTTTAAATAGAAAGAAGGAATTAGAGAGGTATGTATTGTTATGATAATGAGCGATTTTCAACGTATTTAGGGCGTTTTTACTGCTTAATATCGTTTCTGTTTAAATTTATTGTTATGTGTATTGTTTTTGCTTTTTGGAAGCCCTTCTTCATTTTATTTATTTATTAGTTAGAACCTGTTAATAGGCCTTTTTTTGTGCTTATTTATAAGTCTTTTTATTAGCCTTATTTTGCAGGTATTAGTACCGTTTAAAAAACACTTACCTCTGTACCAGAAAATGCATGAATTTGAAAAATAATAATACCGTTAGAAAGTCAAGGAGAGCATTACCTAAACCTTGGAGGGGAACTAAAGCCGTGAACTTTTACCTCGCTCAAATAAACACACACACTTCACTTAAATAATCAATTATTTAATTATGCAAGGCTTCCCACATTGAGAAATAAATTTCTTGAGTTTTTTATTACTACAAGTTACGCAGTAATGTGAAGTTAGTACGATGTGAAACATTGATGTATTTGTGCAAAAAGAAGCAGCATTTTAAAATGCTGAAAAATGGATTTGCCAAAGGAAAAACCCAAATGTTATTTTTGGTAACAGCGCTACTATAAGGCACAAGTCGAAAAAACGAAAAGAAACGACCAGTTAGTTGAGTAAGAAAAGTACTTGACATTTTACAGCGGTGAAGGGCAACCGAACCTTTCATGCACTTTGCCCTTGCTGGCAAGCATCCAAAAAAACATAAAAGAGCCAGCTAAAATGTTAATAAATTTATGTTACAATATACTAACAGGCTAATTCCAGATTTAGAGAAAATGGAAAAGAGTATTGCATATTAGGTGTGTATGGAAACTTATTGTAACTAATGTTATTGATTAGCCTGGGCTGTCTCTTTGTTATATGCATTGCCTATTGTTTGCTATTGCTGGAAAGAAACATAAAACTAATGTGGTCTAGTATCGTAAGGGGAGTGAAAACTCTTTTTTTGTTTTCTTTAAGCAGGCATTAAGTCTTTATTAATAAAAAAAGAATTTATTATAATAGCATTTCCGATAGCAAATTTCCAGTAGTAGCGGCCAGTGGTAAAAAGGTTGGGAGTTAAATTAATATTAAACTTTTTTTCATCAGCATCAAACTCCGCATAGTATAATTCTTGGTGTTGATTGTTTTCTATGTAAATTTCAATTTCCCCTTGGTTATTTTGAGGGTGTTGTAGTTCAAAATGCAATTGGTAATCTTTGCAGTCTAATTCTGCTTCAGGTTGTAGCAGGCGAACTTCTGTAGAACGCAATGAAAAATCCGTAATAATTTGTTCGTACAGGTGTACAGGGGCAAATAGTTTTTGAAGTTGTTCAATGGTATAATTCAAGGCTTTATCTAAGGAATCGTTGATAGCGTGTTTTTTAGTTGACGCAATTTGCGATTTAGAAATGGATTGGTTTAAATTAGTGAGTGATAGTTTTACTTTTTCAATCTCTGCATTAATAAGTTCTGCTTTAAGCAATTGCATCGCTTTTAGCATAATAGCAGCTTCTTTGTTACTGCTTACTAGCAAATCTACTTCTTGGCATTGTTTAGCTGTAGCTTTATTCTGTATGTAAAGCTCAAATAAACTGATTATATCTGAAGTTAGTTTCATGGTTTTGTTTTGAATGTCTGTATACAGACGCATTGGTTTGTAAGAGCACATACATTGTGTTAGTTGCTATGTACCTAGTATAGGATTGATATTAGACCCATTAAATAATAAGTTCTGTACTGCTTTGAGGAAGCACATAAAGTTTTACACAGCACTATTATAAAATATGTCCTATTTGTTTCCATCCTTTAGCAATGTTTACCTAACTTTAAAAATAAAAAAAGCTTATTGATGCAATCCTACTTATTAATGGCTTGGGCGGGACAAATCTAAACATGTTTATTGAAAAAAAAGTAATTTCTTAACTAATTTTAGTGCTAGATTTTTGTTGCGCTTGTCGAACAAATAATAAAAAATTATTGAATACTATTTGAGCAGAAAGGAAGCTGTTTGATGAAATAGTTTAATGTGATTTTTATGTAAACTAATTGTGATATGTATTTAATTATTTTTGTTTTTGTTAAAGTTGTTTAATTATCTTGATGTTATAGAAGGTAAATTTTTATTTAAAAAAGATTAGATGTAATACTTAGGTTTTTATCTTCCCTTTTTCACTTATTTTGACCTATTTCTCCCCCAAAAAAAAGTTGAGATTTTAGCAAGGTGAAGAGAAGCAGAACCGCCTAAATACCAGTTATCCTATACGTGTCACTAAGAAAAACGTAAATCATTTGGATAAATAGGAGCTGTTTATTTAGGCTGAAAAGGTAATCCAGCCGCTTTAGAGCTATTACCCTAAGTTGCGTATGTAGTCTCCAACAAAAAAAAATAATGTATGGTTTATCTAAGGAAAATCTAAATAGTATTTCTTCAAAAAATAAAAAAAACTACAGAATATCCTTGTATTAGAAGTTTAAGGGAATTAAGTAATATACGAATAAGCACAATTACTTGCTAATGAGGTTTGGTTGAGTTGGTAGTTGGTGTATTACAAAAGAGTGTTTTGCATCATCCCTTAGGGTGGTTGAATGGCAAAAATAGGAAAAAAGAACAAACAATGCAGTTAATCAAATTTTTATGGAGGAGTTAATAGAAGGATATAAATTTATTGTAAATGCCTAATTGATTACAAAAAGCCTACAAATAAAGCTCGTTATTATAATGAGTGTTTTGAGTGCAGTATTTGCCAAACCTTAAACAACTAATTCCAGGTTTGCACAAAACCTGATGTGGTTGAGTATCATTAATGTTTACACCCCAATCAACACAAACCCCGCCCAATGTTTAGGGGTGTATTGGGGCTGGGCAATCATTTTTAGTTTAGCTTGTCGTAGCGCATGCGTGTAACTTTGTTTTGCTTGTAGGTGTTGTTGAAAAAAGTGTTGGGTTAAATCGCTACTCGCTTTATCATAAACCTTAAATAGCGTGTACAGCACATTTTTAGCACCTGCATACAAAAAGCCTCGGTTCATGGCCATCATTCCTTCGCCTGCTGCAATAGTGCCAATACCACTTTTACAGCAACTTAGCACTACCAAATCCGCATCAAGTTGTAAGGTGTAGGTATCGTTTAAAAATAGAATACTGGCTTTGGTACTAGCCTTTTCATTATTCGTCTTATTAGGCGATAAAATAATGCCCACCATTTCCTTATTTTCTGTTTCTTCGTAGCCATGTGCAGCTATGTGTATATACTTTTTATTTTTAACGACTCTTTTTAATTGTTCTAAACTGGCCTTTTGATGAAAATAGGTTTGGGTAGGAATATTTTGTTTTTGAAAGAGGTTTTCTATTCCTTTAAGTTCTTCTTCTGAATAGATTAATTCACTAAAATCCATATCCCCTATACGCACAGAACGCACAGCCGCTTGTGGCATCTGATGCAAAGCGGATACACTAACTTCCGTAGTAGTTGAATCAGGTTGGCTTAATTCGTTGCCCTCATTATCGGCATCGGCATAAACAGGCGCAAATCCTACAAAGCCATCCGTTGTTGGTATTGCTTGTTGTATAGAAGAACTGCTTATATTTTGGAGCCATAAACTAGCAGAATAATGGTAACTAATATTGTATTGGTTAATAAGGTAAGGAAGTTGATGAAAGCTACCTGATTTAACGGCTTTGGCATCATGGGTGAGTAAGGCTTCAAAAGGAAGAATACTTAATTTTTTATGCGGAATAATAATAAGGTCGTGGATATTTTGTATAGCGAGCTGTTGTTGTATAGGAGCAAGTAATAATTGATATAGTTGGTGACTTATTTGAACAAACCTATGGAAATTGAGGTGATTCATCGCCTTGTGTAATTTGCTAATAAGTTTTTCCATGTTTAGAGGTTTAGCAACCGTAAACACTTTAAAAGTAATAGTAGTAATAACAAAAACATAAAGAGAAGATTCGCCAATATAGTAATTAATTAAAGCTTGTTGTTCATTAAGTTGGCTTTGCAACTGTTCGATACTTGCAACATTGCGTTGGTGTTTAATTTGATGGTATTGCGGGTACTTTTCTTCTATTGTTGCTAGTACAGCCTCGTACTGTTGTTTATAATTAGCGTAGGTAATTTCTAGCCCGGTAAGTTGTGTTATTTTTTCGTCTTTTGCTGTTGTATTATTTTCGGTTATGCTTTTAAATTCATTTTTAATTTGTTGTATTTGGTGATTTAATAAATGCATTTCCGCTAGTAAGTCGGTTTCTTTTTTGGTAATGTTGGGGTCAATATTGCTTGTAACTTTTGCTTTATTTTTAACTAAATTATCAAGGAGAATTAAGCCTTTACTTTTTTCGCAAAACTCAAAAGCCAATGCTTTGGCTTGCTTATTTGTAGTAGTATAAGGATGTTTTTTTTTAGGGTAATGTTGTTGATTTAATTCAATAATTTTATTAGCATTTTGCAAAAAGACAGATTCGTTTTTTTGAGCAAATTGCATAGCAGTAATACTCGCTGTAATGGCATCCTTATACAGTTCTTCTGCTTGATGACTTAAACTGAGTTTGCTATTTTCTAACAACAAATTATCTCTTATTTCTAAAAGGGTTTTATCCGCTAATTGATAAGTAAATATGGATTTTTGAAGGTCTTGTATATTTTGAGATGATTGATTATAATAAGCTTGTAGATATTGTGCTTTAAGGAGTAATGTATTGAGCAAAACACTATTGTTACTACTAGATTGAATAG
Organism: Bacteroidota bacterium; assembly: GCA_020630215.1. GTDB lineage: Bacteria > Bacteroidota > Bacteroidia > Chitinophagales > UBA2359 > JAHDBT01. The sequence goes on along the minus strand of JAHDBT010000133.1, from coordinate 7,107 downwards.
CGGGTGTGTAATGATAATTGTTTTTATTTATTTTTTTTTCATTTAATAATTGCCCTAAATTATTTTGTAATTGTTTAAAGGATAAGGCGTATTTTTTTTGTAAAAAATATCCTTTAGCAATACCATCATTAATGCTACATAAATAGCTATGGGCTTCTTCTGTTACTACTTCACCTTTTAATGCTATTTTACCTTGTTTAAAAAAATTAATAGCTTTTTGATATTTTTTTTGACCCAAACATACTGCTCCTGCCACTTCATAAGATAGTGCTAATGCTAATCCTCTTTTTATAGCTAAAGTTTCACAAATAGCTAGTACTTTTTGAGCATATTTTTCTGCTTCCTCTAATTTTTGCGTAACTAAATAATGTTTTGCAAAGCTGCTATATAAATGTATGCCATGCATGCCTTTGTTACCCTTACTCAATTTTTCTGCCTTTTTTAAATAAATAATGCCAGTTTCCCATTGTTTTTTTTCAAGATAACAATTGCCAATGTTCATATAGCCTGCTGTAATATTATGGGTATAACTAAAAGAAAGGTCTATATCTAAAGCTTTGTGGGAGTATTCTAGTGCAGAGTCATAGTCTTTTTGTTCAAAATAAAGCACTCCCAAAGTTCGGTATATATCTCCTAAAGTACTACGAAAATTTTCTAAATTTTTATGGGGTAGCGTTAATTCAACGGCTTTATTTAAATATTGGATAGCTTTAATAGGATGCACATAAACAAATAATCTACCTAGTCGCATATAGTTACGTATAATTGTGTTTTGGTTTTTGGCTAGATTGGCAGAGAGTTGCTCGTTAAATTGCTGTATGAATTGTATAGCTTCTGGCGAAGCATTGTTTATTTGGCTATATAAATGACAAATAAAGCTTTTAATTTTATATACAATGCTTGCATCTTCTCCATGTAGTTTTATTTGCTGTTGCAATAATAGTTTTGCCTCGGTTAATGCTTTATTATTATCAGCGCAATTAGCATAAAAAATACAAAAACGCAATTTTACATTAGCTTTTAGCAAGCTATCGTTGTTTAAGTACAACTTGCTAAGTTCTTGTAATTGTGCAAGCAATTTCTGAGCCTTTGCATCTGTAATTCCATAAACATTCATTTTTGAAAATTGCAAGTCTAAGCAAAATATATAATCTTCCCATTGTTGTGCCTGTTGCAATATAGGAGCTATTTCTTCGCTTATAACGCAGGCTTCCCTGTATTTTTCTTCTTTTAATAATTGTTTGGTTTCTGCCAGTTTTTGTTGGGCTTGGCTAAGGGTAATTGTTGGGGATGAATTCATTTTGTGTAAGTATCTTTTTTTTAAAATGCAATGGACTATTTAAAGATAAGGAGTTATCTATTATAAAAAAAGTGAAGGTGTGTGAAAAGAGCCATCATAATGTAATTTTTAATTATGTGAAGGCTAGTTCCCAATCAATACAAACCCCGCCCAATGTTTAGGGGTATATAAAGGGTTCGATATCATTTGCAGCTTGGCAGTTTGTAGTGCTTGTGAGTAGCTTTGTTTTTGTTGTAAGTGTTGCTGAAAAAAAGATTGTACAAGTTGGCTACTAGCTTTATCGTATACTTTAAAAAGGGTGTAAATTACATTTTTAGCACCCGCATATAAAAAGCCACGGTTCATGGCCATTATTCCTTCACCTTGTGCAATAGTGCCAATGCCACTTTTACAACAGCTTAGTACTACTAGGTCGGCATTGAGTTGTAACGTGTAGGTGTCATTTAAAAACATAATACTGGCTTTCGTATCAGTATCCGTATCAGTATTGATTTGGTTGGGCGATAAAACAATGCCCACCATTTCTTTATTTTTTTCTTCTTCATAGCCATGTGCGGCAATATGTATGTATTTTTTATTTTTAACAGCTATCTTAAGTTGTTCAAGGCTGGCTTTTTGGTGCAGGTAAGTTTGGGTAGGAATATTTTGCTGTTGGAAGAGTTTTGCTATCCCTTTTAGCTCTTCTTCAGAATACAGCAATTCACTAAAATTAGTATTGCCTATTCGTACCGAGCGTACTGCTTCTTGTGGTATATTATGAGAAAAGGATGCCTTTCCTCCCATCGTTGTATTATTAGGTTGTTCTAATTCATCATCACCAAGATTATCGCCATAAACAGGTGCAAAACTCACAAAGCTATCGCTAAGAGGTATTGATTGCGCTATTTGGGAGCTACTTATACTTTGAAACAGTAAACTAGCCGAGTAATGATAACTAATGTTATATTGATGAATAAGATAGGGGAGTTGTTGAAAATTAACAATCTTTGCTGTTGGTGTATTAGTAGTCAATAATGCTTCAAAAGGAATATAATTTATTTCTTTGTGCGGAATAATAATAAGCTCCTTAATATTTTGCGCTTGTAATAATTGTTGAGCAGGATGAATTAATAGTTCGTAAAGTTGGTGGCTTACTTGTGTAAAAAGAGTGTGTTTAATTCGGTTAATTGCCTTGTGTAATTGGGCAACTAGTTGTTTAAATGGTTGTGGTTTAGCAAGCGTGTACACCTCAAAGTTGCTAGTAGTTACACAAAAAATATAAATGGAGGTTTCGCCTATAAAGTAATTAAGTAAAGCTTGTTTTGATTGGAGTTTGCTTTGTAGGTTTTCAATACTTACAATATTGTTTTGGTGTTTAATTTGGTGATATTGTGGGTATTTTTCTTTAATTTCGGCTAGTACATCTTCGTATTGTTTTTTATGATTGGCATAGGCCATTTCTAGTTTAGTGAGTTGTTTTATTTTGGCTTCTTTTGCCTCATTATTGTGTTCTTCTAAATTGTTTAATTCTTTAAAAGTTTGTGTTATTTGTTGGTTTAGTAAATGTATTTCTGTTTGTATTTCTGTTTCTTTTTGAGTAATTTTATCTTCTACAATAGCAGTAGTTTTTACTTTATTTTTAATGATATTATCTAATAAAATCAAACCTTTATTTTTTTCGCAAAACTTAAACGCTAAAGCTTTAGCTTGCTCATGAGTAGTAATATAAGGATGCGTTTCTGTAGGATAATGCTGTTGGTTTAATTCCGCAATTTCATAAGCGTTTTGTAAAAAAGCCAAATCGTTTTTTTGAGCTACTTTTGCTGCGGCTACCGTTGCCATTATTGCACCTTGATATAATTGTTCGGTTTGATGGCTTAAACTTAATTTGCTATTTTCGAGTAATAAACTATTTCTTATTTCGGTGAGGGTTTTATCGGCTAATTGGTAGGTAAATATTGCTTTTTGTAAGTCTTTAGTATTGTTAGAAGACTGATGGTAATACGCTTTTAAAAATTGTGCTTTAAATAGTAAAACTTCTAGCAAAGTGCTATTGTTGTTTGTTAATTTAATGGATGGTGTATAGTAATAATTATTGGTATTTTTTATGGGGGCTTTTAATAGTTGTAATAAATTGATTTGTATTTTATTAATTGCTTTAATATACTTATTTTGTTCAAAAAAACATTTAGCTATATTATTATTATAAGTGCATAAATAACTATGACTTTCTATTGTTTCTTCCTCGCCTAATGCTTCTTTAGCTTTTTCATTATACGCAATAGCCTTTTGATATTTATTTTGATGCCAATAAACGTCTGCCATAGTTCCATAGATTAAAGCTAATGACATGCTGTTAGTAAAAGAAAACTTTTTACAAATAGCCAACGCTTTTGCCGCATATTTTTCTGTTTCTGTAAACTGTTTTCTTACCAAGTAGTATTCCGCAAAATTAAAATAAAGATAAATTTTAGAAGTAGGAGATGTCGTATCTTCCTCTTTCTCCACTTTTTTATAATAAATAAGCGCTGTATTCCATAGTTGTTTTTCTTTATAGCAATTCCCAATATTCATATAGTTTATTAATATGTGATTGGTTAAATTTAATGCTTCGTCAATTTCTAAGGCTTTATGGAAGTATTCTAAGGCGGAGTCAAAATCTTTTTGTTCAAAATAAACAACAGCAACAGCTCGATATAAGTTAGCTAGTTGTCCGTTTTTATTATTAACTAGTTCAAAGTGTAGCTCAATAGCTTTATAATAATTTTGGAGTGCTTTTAATGGAGTGGCATAAGTTATTAGTTTCCCTAAAAAAGCATATGCGTTAATAAGATGTTTTGCGTTTTGAGATGGCTTAGCGGAAAGCTGTTCTATATATTGTTGTATAAATTGCAAGGCTTCTAGGGAAATGATTCCTATTTCTCTATAGAAAAAACAGATGGCCTCTTTAGTCATTTTTATACTTGGTGCATTAGGTTTTAAAAATTTTTCTTGTTGCTTTAGTAATAATTTTGCTTCTGTTAATGCTTTTTTATTATCACCACGATTAGCGTAATAAATGCAAGGTTGCAGTAGTAATTCAACTAAGAGGTCAGCATTTCCTTCCGTTAATTGTTTTTTCTTGAAAGTTTGTATTTCGGCAACTATATTTTGAGCCTCTTCATTTACAAGCCTAACCGAAGTCATGTATATGGCACATATATAAAGGCATCTCAAATAGCTTTCCGCTTCTTGCGCCTGTTTAAAAGCAGGGGCAAGTGTTTTGCTTATAGCAGCGGCTTCTTTGTATTTATTGGCACTAAACAGCTTGCGAGCTTCTGCCAGTTTTTGTTTGGCTACTTGTAAAGTAATAACTGGTTTTTGAGAAAGAGACATACTATGCTAGTTGTAAGTGAAGAATGATAGATGCTTTTATTGAATGAGCTAGTGTGTCGATAATACTCTGTTGAGTTTTTACTATCCAAATTGTTAACATGTCTATTCTAAACGCTAAAAGCTTTAACGCAAGCTGGGAGGCTTGTGCCTGAAAAATGTAAACTGTTTAAATAAATAGGGCCAATTATTCTTTTTAAAGTACTGAAAGACCACAACTTAGCCCAGTTTTATTTAATTGGCTGTTTAGGGTTTAACGGAACATAGGAATAATAAAACAACTACACCTAACTGATTGAGTTTCAATCAGTATTTTGGCATGTTTCATTTTTTCAAGATTTTAGTTAACACTTCCAAACGGCGTAGCGTAGCCGTCTAAATACCAAGTACTATGTACCCTCTACTAGAAAAAAGTGTTAAAACTAATTGAAACATGCCAGCATTTTTTATAAAACTCAATGGAGTATTGAAATTAAGGAAGCAACATTAATACGGCAATTTCCAAAGCTCTACACTTTCTTTTTGTATTACTTTGTATTTTTTACCTATAATACGAGCCTGTAAAGCTTGTGCATCGGTATAATTTAAGTTAGTGCCTATTACCACACAGTACTCTGGAACCATATCGCCATAAGGTTTAAATATTTGCGGATTTATAGTGTTACCAGCTTTATCAGCTACTAGCAACAATTCATCCTTATTACTTTCGTAAGTTAGGTTTTTGGCAAACATTTCGGCACTTTCATAATCCTCAAACTTTCCTACAACCACATACCACAATCTATCAGACCCCCAGCCAAAAAAACCACGTAAAAATTGTTCTCTTGTTGTTTCCTTGGGATAATTAAATTCGTACAATGCCGTATCTTTAAGTTGCACATTGGCTAAGGTCTTTTTACGATTATTTACCGCCAACATCAACGTATCAATAATAGCCGCATCAGTAGCCGCCATTTTATCAAGCATAGGCGATAAAAAAACCGAATCTTCCACCTCTATCGTTCGCATAATATCCATAAACGTTTCTGGCGACATCGTATCCCTCCGGCTGCTATCCTTTTGAGCTAATTGTGGTGAAGCAGGCGTACCCAATATCTTTCCTGTAGCTTTTCCTGCATTAATAATACTTGCACTTCTTTCATCTTTATCATCTGCCTTTACATTTTGCTCTTCTTGTACCTTGGGCAAAGGTATAGGCGCACCCTGTACCCCCGTTCCCGTATTTAGCGGATTCGAGTTCATAAATGCTATTATCATAGCTGGTGCATATATTCCTAGTTGAAACAATTTAATAGGTTTATTTTCATCTTTGTTAAGAAAAGCAACAATACCGCCAATGTAAAAAAGCAATACCACTTTTATAAAATAGGCAATCACCGAAATGATAGTCAAACTAATAAGCAGTTTTTCTAAATCTACTACTAGCAAGTTCATAATAATAGGTGTAAGTGCGCCCAAACCCCCAATAAAAATTTTATCACGGGTTGTTAAAGGCTTTTCCTGCTCACTGTTATTATTAGCCGGTGGAGTTTCTTTATTTTCTGTTTCTTTAGTCATGAGTATAATTATACGAAAATTGTGGCAACTTTAAAAGTATTAATACTTATTTTACGTGATTTCGTTACTAACAAAAGCATTTTTGTGAAAAAAACGCCCAATTATAATAACAAGCCCTATTGCCAAAAAGGTTTGGTTTTTTTAGGAGACAACAATATTTTGTTTTTACGACTAACTAAGCCAGTAAAGATACGACTAACTACGTAAAAGTTTGTGTTTTTAAGAAAGTTTAACTAAAAATTTAGTCGTTTTAATAAGCTGTAAATCAATGTTTTGTAAATAAACATACACTTTTTTTTATTTAAAACTAAAAATTTAGTTGAAAAAACGAAAATTAATTTTTAACTTTGCATTGTCTTATATCTGTTAATTCAAATAAAATGTAATTTTAAAATGAAAAAATTATTAAGTCTTTTACTAGTAGCAGGCGTAGTAAGCCTTAACGTTGCTTGTAATTCTGAAGCTTCTAGCGATGCCGCTGGAAATGATACTGCTACTAAAGTAGAAAAAGCAGTTGATCTTAAAAAATCTGCTAATGCTGCTGGCGATGCTATTAAAGACGCTGCTAAAGGAGATACTGCTGCTGACCCAGATGTGCCAAAAACAAAAATGGAATTTGCTGACATGACACACGATTTTGGTACTATCGACGAAGGTGATAAAGTATCTCACGTATTTAAGTTTAAAAACACAGGCGATGAGCCGTTAATCATCAACAGTGCTAAAGGTTCTTGTGGATGTACCGTACCTGAATGGCCAAAAGAGCCTATCGCTCCAGGTGGTCAAGGTGACATTAAAGTAGAGTTTAATAGTAAAGGTAAAAAGAACAAACAAACTAAAACCGTTACTATCAACGCTAACACTGATCCTAACCCTACTCGTTTAACCATCAAAGCAGA
>JAHDBT010000132.1 GCA_020630215.1 Bacteroidota bacterium | reverse complement strand
GCTGGGGCATTTGCATTGGTAGCCCTGTAAATACCTGTAGTATGAATAGGATTTACAACACTATTATTAGGAGTGTAATCTATATCAAAACCTCCATCAGCATAACCAGTACATATGAAAATATTACTATTGTTATTATATGCAACAGCTATATCGGCAACGCCAGAAAAAGCTATTTTAGTGTCTGTATTCATAAGTTCCCAGCTAGGTCCACCATTCTGTGAACGCCATACCCCCCCCAAAAGAACTGGCGGCATAAATCGTTTGGTTTGTTCCAATATTGTATTGGGGGTCAAATGTAATTCTGTGAATTTGACCTATTCCCCTTGAGTTAGCAGCACTACTTTCGCCATCTGGATTTTGCATAGGAACTGTAAGAGGGCCTAATTCTGTCCAATTAGGATTATATTGCTCTCCACAATTATCATCATAATTTATAACGTAATCGTACATTGCATTTGATGCGATAGTAAAATCTCCATGCGGATATAAACGTTCACCCCACATCATTGAAGCACGTTCTACCTCTTTTCTATCTCCCCCTTCTTCATCAGAAGGAGGGGCTTGGTCATAGTAAGCATTTACAAAATCATAAAAATTTTCTGGTGGTTCGTCATCTTGAAAATAAAGTGTCTGCGCTTGTAGTGTATTAGAACTCATCGTAATAAAAAACAGTAGTGCGAATAAGCTAAATAAGTAGCTGTGAAATCTGTTTTGAGTGATCATATTTGATTTATTTAAGGGTTATGAAAAAGGTTATAGGCATAGCTTCGCCATTAACCTATTTGTTTGGTTTAAGATGAAAGGGTAAATTAGCTTATAGGAAATGATTTAGATTTCCATCAGCTATTTAAAAATAGCTATGAAAATAAACCACAATGTTTTGTTAGTTACCGCCAAGGAAAATAGAAGGATAGAATGTAAGAGATGTTAATAGGAGGCGAGAAGCCTTGAATAAATGTATGCGAAGTAATCATGGCAATATAGGAATGCCATGAGTAAGGTTTGCATTTTCTCATGCTAGTTGTATTTGGGTTAACAAATGGGAATTGTTAGGGCTTATACATTTAAGGAGGAAGCATGCATTTAAATAGAAATCAAATGATTTTGTCGTGCAAGTCATTCTCTTTTAATGGACATGATAAAATTAAACTTTTTTTTGTAATAGGCAAGCTTTTAATGGGTTTTTGTTTGTTTTTAAAAAAATAACATGTCTTGTTTTTTAATTTAAAATATTATTGTGGTGTAATAGGATAAGTAGTTAAACGTTATTAGAGTGTAAAGGATAGAGTAGTTTTTTTGTAATGTTAGATGAATTGGGATTTATGGGTAGGGAGAAGATATGTAGATGAGAGTTTGCACACACTATGAAATACTGCAAAAAGTGGCTAACTTAGTTCTGCGGAAGTGTTGATAGTAGTTGTTTTCGTAGTTAAGTTTCCAGTCAAGTCCAATAAAAAACACCAATTTTCCAATAACCACTAAAACTATTCGTTTCATATATTTAGGCTAGGAAGGAGATATGTGAGGGAGCCTTTGCCCTCTTTATTAAATGTAGCGGAAAATACTTAACTTGGTCACAACCTACACAAGTTTGTGTAAATTCCAATAAATGCAAATTTTAGTGAAAAATGAGTTTGAAAACGCAGATTTAGCGCATTATTCTTTTTTGAAAAGCCTTAAAAAATTGATTGTCAATTAGTTATGTTGATTATTACTAATATGCGTTATATTGTTGAATGAAGAAAAAACAATTTGGAATCATTGACAAGTTTATTCAATCTAAAATAAACAGGTCGAATCATCAATCAAAAATAACTCAAATTAATAGCAAGAATAGTATTATGCCTAAATTTTTTTTTATTTGTATATGCTTATCCATTGTATGGCAGTGTAGCATAGCGCAAGAAGTGAAGTTTTCTGTGCCACAAAAAATTCCCCAAAAAATTTCGGAGTACGAGATTGTTGGACGTACTGGCGAAGGTATTGTGGTGCATAAATGGGGCGAAAAAATCCATCAAATAGAAATGTTTGATAAAAATAGCCTTGATTTAAAATGGCAGCGAGAATTAGACTTAGGAGATAAGCGAGCTAAAATACTGGAAATTATTCCTTACCCGAAAGAAATGATTATTCTTTTTTCGGTAAAGCGAAAACGCACTACCTATATTTATGCTCGTAAAGTAACCGCTGCTATGCGTAATATTTCGGAAGATGTGGTGATTGATACCATTGTGGGAAAATTTGGAAGTTATGGCTTTAAACACAAAATAGATATTTCGCAAAATAAAGAATATGTTAATGTTTGGCGGTATAATTACAATTTTAATGGACTAGATTATATAGAGAACCGCCTAATAAATAAGGATTTAGAAGAAATAGGAGCACAGCGTTTTGAGGTAGAAGATAAAATGGTGATTAGAGAAACATTGGTGAGCAATGAAGGAGATGTGTTTGTAGCAAAAGCTCGTACCAAACGCACACTTGTAAGCAATGCCGTTCAGTACGATAATGTGGTTTTAATTCATGCTCGTTCAACCATTGGTAAGCTGGAGGAGATAAATATTGAAAAAGGAGAATATTCGGTAAACGACCTGAAAATTGAAATGGATAACCGCAATAATCAAGTGGTAGTAGCAGGTTTTTACTCCGATAAAAGCTCGCCAGGAGTAGTTGGCTTTTTTTATGTGTTTGTGGATGTAGCCACCAAGGATATTAGCCAAAAAACCTTTATTCCTTTTGATGAACAACTAACCAATAAAATTAACCGAAGCACGCTATTGCAAGCCAAAGAATACGTATTTAATTTAGGTATAAAACGAACTATATTACGCCGAGATGGAGGTGCATTGCTAATAGGAGAAGCTATGCATACAAGCGATTATAACATGCCCCGCACCAGTTTTGATACTTATTTTAACAGTACTAGCACCAATTACAATTACGAAGATATTGTGGTGCTATCCATTAATCCTGATGGCTCCTTGCTATGGGGCGAAGTGCTAAACAAACGCCAACAATCAGAAGAGGATGGAGGGTATTATTCCTCCTTTGGTATTGTAAATGTAAACGAATATTTAAGCTTTGTTTTTAACGAAAATATTTCTAGCAAAACCAACCTAAATCATTACCTCGTAAAAAGCGATGGCGAGTACATTGTTTCGAGCCTATTAAATGTGATGGATTACAACATGATGGTTGCGCCTAGGTACTGTAAACAAATTTCTAGAAACGAAGCCGTAGTACCTGGATTTAACAGCCGAAACGAATTTATACTCATGAAACTAAGTTTTTAGCCTTTATTAATGCATTTTCTATTGCGTCCTAGTAGCCGTGTCAATCCTTTTGTTATATTTGCGTAATAAAGCTAAACCCAAGTTGTGCAGGTAGTCTCCAATTTTTGTTTTTTTTGCTAAATAGCTTTATTGCCAAATTGTGTTACCTACTTACGAAGCAGCATTTCGCATTTTTTGGCAGTAGCGTAAAAAACAATTTAGCAATTTAACCATTAGGTAAATGTTGCGCACTACATAGGCAACTTGGGTAAAGGTTACTGTTTTTGGTTATTTTGGTACTCGGTAGCAAGTATTAGGGATATAAACCATTCTGCTTCGCTTCCCCCTTTAAAAGTGTCAAGTGCTTTTCTTTAATTAGAATAAATTTGTCGAAATTTTAAACTAAAAACCTGACCCCAAACCATACCACAACCCCTTAAACTTTCGTTTTAGTGATTCGTATTTTTAAAACCGTACAACAGTCGTATATACTAATATTATTGATTTTATATGCAGTATTGATTAACCTCAATTTGTATGTAAATCCACCTGTAATAGAACACAGCGTTTTAAGCCCGCTAAGTAATTTGGTAATTAATGGTTTAGAACAAATTGCAGGGGGAGAAGCGTATGTATTAACCACCTTTTTCATCATATTTATGCTGATGCAAGCTACAATGCTTAGTTTTTTGGTCGATCAGCATAAGTTACTAGGGGTTAATACCAGTTTACCGGCTTTGTGTTATGTTTTGCTCATTGGTTTATTTAACGAATACCTATACCTAAGTCCACCATTTTTAGCTAATTTTGCCGTATTAATTGCCCTAGGAAAAGTATACAGTAGCTACAATACCGAAAGTTTTACCCAACCTTTTGATATGGGTTTTGCCATAGGCGTTGCCTCCTTGTTTTATTTGCCTACCATTGTATTAACTATTTTTGTTTTAATAGCCCTCAATACCATGCGGGTATTTAATTGGCGAGAAACGGCAACCAGTTTAATAGGCGTATTAGTGCCTTATGTGCTTATTAGTACCTATTACTTTTTTAATGGACAGTTAGATTATTTTATCAGTACACACTTCTTAAGCATTACAACTGCTATAACGGTTGTAAAGGTCGATTTGGTAGAAGTGTTTGTAAAATCTGCCACCGTATTAACCATTGTTGGCTTGGCGAGTTACTTTTTTCAGTCACAGTTTTTCAAAAGTGTGGTAAAAATCAGAAAATTACTTACCATATTAGTACATTTGATGTCGATTAGCGTTTTGGTGTTTTTATTTATTGAGGAACTAACCCTGGCACCTATTTCCTTACTCATCATTCCGCTATCCATTTTTTTAGCCTACAGTTTTTTCGAAATACAAAAAAATTACTTAGCAGAAGGCATTCACATTTTGCTGTTAATGGTAATGTTATTTTACCAATATGGCACACAATTAATTTAAGTGGAAGCGTTTGAATAACGAGTATGTAACAAGGAATGTTGAATGAGGAAGAGAAAAGGAGAGGATGGTAGAGAAAATTCATGAATTTTCTCTACGTACACAACAACAAATCCGTCAACAGACAAACTTCCTCATTCAGTGTTCGAAATACAAAAAAAAGATTTTAAATACCAAATACTAAATAAATCATTCATTAAAATACATATATGGAGCCTCCAAAGCCACCAAAAAATCAGAAAGGAAAAATAAACATTGAACTAACCGAAGAAGTAGCAGAAGGAATTTATTCCAACTTAGCTATTATTACGCATTCTAGTTCCGAAATTGTAGTCGATTTCATTAAGGTAATGCCTGGGCTTCCAAAGGCAAAAGTAAAGGCTAGGGTTTTGCTTACGCCGCCTCATGCTAAACGCCTACTAAAGGCCCTGCAAGACAATGTAATGAAGTTTGAAGCGCAATATGGTGCTATTAACGACCCTAAGCCAGAAGACGGTTTTCCGCCCATTAATTTTGGTGGACCGCCTACGCAAGCCTAAATAGGAGTAGAAAGTAGAAGGTACGCTTCGCTTTTGGTAGAAGGACAGGAGCAATTCCGCTATTTATTTGCCAGCTTTTTAGTATAGGCTAATGAATTACCTACAAAACTTACGTAGCGAGCAGTCCTTATACATTATACTAAAGTATTTGCTACTCATTGCAGTAGCCTTGCAACATAAAAATAATCGTAATAGTTGGGTAATTTACCAGCTATTGCGGTTTTTTTATGCCCGCTAAAAGAAACAAACTTGCCTAATAAAGAGGTAATAACAAGAAATTACATTTTTGTGAACATTATTTACTAGTCAAAATATATCTTGTGACCTGATTTGGGAATGCCGCATTATTACAATTATCCAGAATCAGTTAGACTCACTTGAAAAAGCAAGGTTGCCCCCTTGCCTTTATTGTGGTGAAATAATAAGTTAATTGCCTTATTTTACCACTATTTAAATACTAAGATGACCCCTTTTTATAATGATTGGAGTTTATCGCCCTAGCCCCCTTTTAGGGGATTGTGATGCCTAAATATTGATTCATTATAGTTTGATGATGAGGAATAACTTAAAAATAAAACAAAGCTATCGCAGTTTAATCACTATGGTTAAACCAGCGATAGCTTTGTTGTTTTTAGTATTTGAGAAGATTTTGAAATTACAAACATACCAATTACTTATTCCTCGTGTATCGTTTTTATGCTTAACAATAGTAAGTTTATTGTTAGTATTAAGCGGATGTAGTACTTCGCAAAAAACACAAAGCGAATGGGCAAAATTGGAAACAGTAGACTATTTTAGTCAGCCAGTACCTATTATTGCAAGCTCCAACATTAGCATTAACAAGGTAAGTCTAAAAGACAAAGACAAAGAACGACAAACATACAGAGCGAGTAAAAAACGCAGCAACGATTTACTACATACACAACTAAAAGTAGCCTTTAACTGGAACAAAGCCGAACTAATAGGACAAGCACACCTCACCTTAAAACCTTTTTATTATCCTACTAATAAAGTAGTTCTTGATGCTAAAGGATTTGAGATTAAGCAAGTCGCACTAATTAAACAACAAGATACAATTGCGCTTCCATATCGGTACCTTAATAAAATGCAATTACACATTCAGCTAGATACCATTTACACCCGAAAACAACCCTACGAACTTTACATTGATTATATTGCCAAGCCAGAAGAACTAGTAGCCGAAAACGATTACTTTACCTCTGAAAACAAGGGCTTGTATTTTATTAATCGGCAAGGAACTACTAAAAATAAACCTACCCAAATATGGACACAAGGCGAAACCGAATCCTCTTCCTGTTGGTTTCCTACCATTGATAGCCCTAACGAAAGAGCTACACAAGAACTATGGATAACCGTAGCCGAAAAATACACCAGTATCTCTAATGGTTTGCTTGTAAACAGTACCATAAACAAGGATGGCACTCGCACCGATTATTGGAAACAAACCCACCCACATGCCCCTTATTTAACCGCATTAGCTATTAGTGAGTTTGCAGTTGTAGAAGATAAATGGCGAGATATAGCCGTAAACTACTACGTAGAACCCGAATACAAAGCCTACGCCAAAGACATTTTTGGGCAAACGCCCGAAATGATGGAATTCTTTTCTAATTTGTTGGATTATGATTTTCCTTGGGAAAAATATTCGCAAGCAGTTGTACGTGACTTTGTAGCAAGCGCAATGGAAAACACTTCTATTGTTTTGTTTGACGAATCGATGCATTTAACCAAACAAGAGCTCATAAGCGGCGACCATGAAGATATTATTGCTCACGAGTTAATTCACCATTGGTTTGGTAATTTGGTTACCTGCGAATCGTGGTCTAACCTAGCACTAAACGAAGCCTTTGCCAACTATGGCGAGTACCTTTGGTTTGAACACAAATACGGAAAAAAACCAGCCGATTATCACCTACACAAAAACTTGCGCTATTATTTAGCCGAAGCCGAAAGTAAACAATTGCCTATTATTCGATTTTATTACGAAGATAGAGAGGACATGTTCGACCGTCATTCTTACCAAAAAGGAGGACGAGCCTTGCACATGCTACGCAACTATTTAGGCGACGAAGCATTTTTTGCATCTATACGCTTGTATTTAAAACAACAAGCCTATAAAGCCGTAGAAGTACACGATTTGCGCCTAGCATTTGAGGAGGTTACAGGAGAAGATTTAAACTGGTTTTTTAACCAATGGTTTTTAAACGAAGGACATCCCATATTAGAAATTAATTACGATTACGATGACAATAAAAAACAAGCCATTGTACGCATCGAACAATTACAGGTAGCCGAGGGCATTCCGCTTTTTAAATTGCCAATTGATATTGATGTATACCATACCGATGGCAGCGTAAAACGAGAGCGAGTAGTGTTAAACCAAGTAGAAAATACTTTTTATTTTGATGCTGCGCACGAACCGCAATTAATTAATGTAGATGCCGACAAAGTATTGCTAGGAGAGAAGATCGATAATAAATCAATGGAAGGATACCTGTATCAATACTATCATGCGCCCTCTTATATGGATAAGTTAGAAGCTATTGTGGCCTTCGAAATTCATCAGCAAAACAACCTAAATGCTACCAACGGATTATTAGCCGCTATGCAAGACGATTTTTGGGCCATTCGTAAACAGGCAGTCGAGGCTTTTAGGGTAACAGGAGAACAAGCCAATAAAAACTTAGTACATAACCTAATTCAATTAGCACAAGAAGATACCGCACCGCAAGTGCGTGCTGCTGCGCTAGAACGTTTAAGCGAGTACAACGACGAAAAATTAGTGATACTATTTGCGAAAGCAATCAACGACCCGTCTTATATGGTAGTAGCAACCGCATTGCTCAACTTATACGATATGGCACCCGATGTTGCGCTTGATGGCGCAGGTAGTGTAGAACATACCAATAACAGCACTATTAGTAACCTAGTAGCCCGTATTTATGCCGAAAAAGGAGGCGCAGAAAAACAACAATATTTTGAAGAAAAACTAGATACTGCCGAAACCGTTGAACGCTACTCTTTAATAGAATATTACGGCGATTTTTTAAATAGAAGCGGCGATGTAGCCGTAGATAGAGGGCTGCCTATTTTAAGCCGTATTGCCACCGAAGATCGTAATTGGTGGATAAGGTTAAATGCAACAGAAGCCATTACCGACATTAAAAACATATACACCATTCAACGAAACAGCCTTAGTAAGCAAGTACCTAATGGTACCAATATGCCCATTAACAAGAACGAAGCGATTAATTTTGATAAATATAGACATCCAGAAATTAACCCCATTATAGAGCAAGAAGGACAACTGAATAAGGAAGCAATGGAAGAAATAAAGTTGAAAAAAGAAATGTCCGTTAGCACTAATGTATTAACAAACATACAAGCTCTAAATAGTAGAATTTCGAGAATTGAACAAATACTCCAACAAATTAAAGCACAAGAAACCAATAAAAAAGTACTAGAGTATTATCAAGATTTATAAGATCTGCCTTCCGTGTTTTTTCAACTATTATTGACCATTTCTTACTGCCATTGTAAGTAGCTACACTTACTTTTTTCTAGTCATTTTTCGACCTGTTTATCCAATAAGTGAAAGTGGAAAAGTACTTAACACTTTACAGCGGTGTAGCGAAGCGGAACCGTCTATATACCAAGTACCCGCTACTATCTACCAAAAAAGTGTCAACCGCTTAGATAAACATGTCCGTTTTTCCATCAAAAATACCATTAACAATTTGCTTTACTGCCATCTTGTCTTAAAAACAGGGTTGGCACAGTTTTTAGCAGCATAAGGTTTCTGTTTTGAAAATAATTAGCAATAATGTCCCAACTTTTGGTATTGATTTTACGAATAGGAATGATAGCAACAACAGTTTTTTAACTTTTAGGAAACTTTATAGTGACAATTATAGTTATCCTATGTCCAATACATTCATGAATCATCACAAAGGAAGTGAAATAAAGTTAATTTATAAACCACTTTTTTTGTATAAAACATAAAAGCCTATGAAAAATTTATTTAATCAACTCAACAAAAAGCTACAAAAGGTAAGACTTAATAGTAGCCAAACAGAAGTAGATGTGCATTACAAAGAACGTCGGCAGCAAGAAAATAACCTAGTGCGAGAACAAGCACAATGGCATTTGCGAGGTGCAGGCCATCACATCTAAAACAATGATGTAGAGCAGTTTACCAAAATAATTTATGGTTATTTTAGGAGTAATTGCAAAATAAAAAATATTTAATTTTATTTAGTTTGTAAAGTTAATTTAAGTTTTAATTAATTTAAAGATTATCCGCTATGAAAACAATTAGAGCTAAAGTTGCGCAGGTATTTCGAACGAAAAACAGAACGGAATTACCAGATGTAAGCTTCAAAGAGCGTCAGCAAGAAGCAATTGAGCGAGTACAAAGAGAAACAAAATGGCAACAAACCGCATTGCCTATACCGTACATTTTGTAATTAAAAAATGTACCCGAAAATTAATTTGGTTTATTATAATACCAATTAATTGAACCACAAATTAAGTAATGAAAAACCAAAAGGGTATTACCTATTCTTGAAAAAGAAAATGGTAATACCCTTTTATTATAATATTTTGTAGAAGGTAGAAGGTAGAAGGTAGAAAGTATGTTTGTAGTATCTGTTTATTGAAGTTTTGCAGTGCGTTAGCAGGTAAAAACAGTTTAGCCATTTAACAGGAGAATACTTTACCGTCCATTAGATTGAATGATAGAATACACTTCATCTAAATGCGGCATTAAAATAATTTCGGTACGGCGGTTAACGGTACGTCCTTGTAGCACCTCATTGTCTGCTTTTGCTTGATGTTCGCCACGACCAGCAGCAATAACCCTCCTAGGCGACACGCCATACTCCTTTGTTAAAATACGCACAATAGAGGTGGCACGGTAAACACTTAAATCCCAGTTGTCTTTATAAATGGCATTGCTTATGGGCATGTTGTCGGTGTGTCCTTCAATCATCACCTCAATATTGGGGTTGGTATTTACCACATTGGCCACCTTCGCCAAAGCAAACTTTCCTTGTGGGTCCAGTTGTGTATCGCCAGGTTTAAACAGCAGCTTATCCGACATCGAGACATACACCCGTCCATTTTTACGTTCTATCTGCAAATCGTCTCTCGAAAAACCTTCTAGCGCACCTTGTAAGTTCACCATTAAACTGCGTTCTGCTTCCTCTTTACGTTTAATGCTTTCTTGTAATTCTTTCACCAATTGCTCCCTGGCAGCCAAAGCCCGTTCCTTTTGTTGCAATTCGTTTTCTCTTTGCTGCAAGGTTTTTTCTGTTTTTTGCAGTTGCGTTTTATTTTGCTGCAAAGCTTGGTTTAACTGCGTTGTATTAGAAGTACTTGTTTTAATTAAATCGCTGTAGCGGTTGTAAATCTCTCGGTACGAGTTGCCACTATTAGCCGTATCTTGCGATAAAACATTTACCCGTTCCATCATTTCCCCCAATCGCTGTTCTCGATTTAATTTTTCGGCCATTAGTACGCTGCGCTCATATTCTAAATCCTTGTACTGTTTCATAGATACGCAGCCACTAAAAAAAAGCAGCCCAATAACAGCATATATACTAGTAGTTAACTTTATTGATTTCATTATTTGTTGTGTTTTAAGATGGTAGGTGAAAAGAAAAAAATAAACTCCACCAAGCTGTGCGATTGTTTTTTTCAAGACAAGGCGCAAAACGCAGTAATAGCGAGCTATTACGAGTATTTGTATGAACGAACGGTTTTTACGCAGTAAAATAAATATCCCTTTGGATATTTAAGTGTAGAGAACCGCTTGCGGGCATCAATAATAAGAAAAGAATAAGCAGAGTGGTGGAGTTTATTCTTTATCTTTCACTAGGTCTTTTACAAGAACTTACAAATTTACGGAATTTACCCTACATTTAAAGTAAGTCGTTTTTTAATGACCCAATTTTGAATAATGAACTTGTTTTTTAATGACCAATTACCAAATTGCAATTTTTAAATAATCATCAATAAGCAAATCACAATTTTTAAATAATAATCAATAACCAAATTTTAAATCTCTAAAGGTTAGCAGGAGTAAAAAATCAAAAAAAAACCTTAATTTGCCCTCTAAAAAAAAAGCATGATACTAATAGCCGACAGCGGCGCAACCAAAACCCTATGGGCATTGCTACAAAACAGCGGTGATTTATTAGGAACGTATACAACAATAGGTTTTAGTCCTTTGTTTCATGAGCGAGCAGACATCCTTCCCGTTTTAGAACAGCAAGCGGTGTTAAAGCAATACGCTGCTCAAATTCAAGACATTTATTACTTCGGCACAGGTTGTTCTACGCCTGCCCGTTGCCAAAAAATGGAAACTATCTTTCAGGAATTTTTTCCTAAAGCGGGCATTCACATTTCTACCGATATGTATGCGGTTGCCATTGCAACTTGTTTTGATGAGGCAGGGATTAGTTGTATTTTAGGAACGGGTGCCAACTCTTGCTATTACAATGGCAACACGCTACATGAAGCAACCCCCTCGTTAGGTTATGTGCTAGGCGACGAAGGGGCAGGCAGTTATTTAGGACGCAATTTAATTCGCCATTATTTGTACCAACGCCTGCCTAAAGAGCTGCACGATTCTTTAGCTGCCCAGCACGAAATTACCAAAGAAATTGTACTCCATCAATTATATAAAACCACGCATCCAAAAAAATATTTGGCCAGTTTTACCCATTTTTTAGGACAGCACAAAACACATCCCTACGTACAGGAGATGCTCTACCAGGGCTTTTCCGAATTTTTAGAATATCATGTATGTATTTATCCCAATCACCAAAAACTGCCCATCCATTTTAGTGGATCGGTGGCATTCTATTTCCAAGAAATGTTGCAAAAAGCATTAGCGAATAAGCAATTGCAAAAAGGTAAAATTATTAGAAACCCTGTGCAAGAATTAGTGCGCTATTATCAACAAAAAATAAAAAATAAATTATTGGAACTATAATGCTTTTTGTAGGTTTATGTTATACGAAATAGGTAGTAATACCGAGCCTAAACTACTATATAGCGTGTTGTTAGGTAGCCGTTGTTTTAAAATAAATAGGAAATGGGGAAAAAGCAGCGTGATTTTAGTGCTAAATACGATAGTAAATACCCCCAAATGCGCTTATAAATACCCTATTAGGCGTTTTTTAGTGAAAAAGACATTTTGTATAAAATTTAATTTTAGAGAAGCTATAAATTAGCAACCTAATTTAACTATATTTACCCATTAAAAAATACTGCTTTTATGGATATAGCTATTATTCTAAGTATCATTATAGGAGGAATTTTCCTATTAGTACTCGAAGTTTTTCTAATTCCGGGCACAACGGTTGCAGGTGTTATTGGATTAATTTTGGTTGTTTTAGGCAATGTTTTTGGCATTTTATATTTAAGTACGGTTGCCAGTACTGCCATCTTGTTATGCTCGATTATAATAAGTGGAATAATGATATATATAGGCTATAAAGCCATTCAAGAAAAAGGCATTGTATTAGAGCAAAAGCTCGATAAAAGTAAAATTACAACGAGAGCTGCACGTCGTCCTGTAAGCGTAGGTGATAGAGGGTACGCTTTTGGAAACATTCGTCCAGAAGGAAAAGCTATTATCAATAACCTAACCTACAATGTAGAATCAAGAGGTAGTTTTATTTCGGATAATGTGCAACTCGAAGTTATTGAAGTGCAAGCCAATATTATTATTGTAAAAGCAGTATAATTAGCAAGAAGTAGAACGTATTTTTGTAGAAGGTAGAAAGACTATTCACCGTGTACGTTTTAGAATTAGTTTAGACTAAAAGGAAGGAGCCGAACTGATATATTGAATCGAAGCCATCCTGCTACCTAAAGCGAAGCGTACTTTCTACCTTCTACCACCTATTTTAGCGGATGCTAAATAGTAACTAAAATTGTTTAAAATCATCAGCATGATATTTATACCTTTATTTTTGATCAGTGCATTAGTAATTGAGTTACTACTTGTACTATTCATGATAGTAGGCACCATTATTTTCTTTTACTATGTACCCGTTACCTTATGGTTAGCGGCATTAGCATCGGGTGTGTATGTATCCTTGCCAAAGCTAATATTAATGCGTGTGCGGCAAGTAAAACCGCCTGTAATTGTAAATCCTTTAATTAATGCAACAAAGGCAGGCATTGTATTGAGCAAAAGAGAATGGCGCAAAAAATTACGTACCAAATACTCGGGAGCCGAACTCGACCAAAAGGTAGAAGAAGCGATGGAAAAGCAATTATCGGTAGATAAATTAGAAGCGCATTTACTAGCGGGCGGAAACGTAAAATCGGTAGTAGATGCCTTAATTTCTGCCGATAAAGCCAACATCGAGCTAGATTTTCAGACGGCAACCGCCATCGACCTAGCGGGTAGAGATGTATTTGATGCGGTACAGACTTCGGTAAACCCAAAGGTAATTAAAACCCCACCCATTGCAGCGGTAGCTAAAGATGGTATTCAGTTAATTGCCAAAGCCAGAGTAACTGTACGAGCAAACATCAATCAGTTAGTTGGGGGTGCTGGCGAAGAAACCATTATTGCTAGAGTAGGGGAAGGAATTGTAACCACCATTGGTTCGGCCGATACCCACAAAAAAGTACTAGAAAATCCCGATTCTATTTCTAAGTTGGTACTAGCCAAAGGACTAGATGCAGGTACTGCCTTTAAAATATTATCTATTGATATTGCCGACGTAGATGTAGGAAAAAACATTGGTGCAGAGCTACAAATAGACCAAGCAAATGCTGATAAAAAAATTGCCCAAGCCGATGCCGAAAAACGCAGAGCGATGGCAATTGCACACGAGCAAGAAATGCGCGCGAAAGCCGAAGAAGCACGAGCCAGCGTAATTCAAGCCGAAGCCGAAATTCCATTAGCCATTGCCGAAGCTTTTAGAAGCGGCAACCTAGGCGTAATGGATTTCTATCAATACCGCAACATCCGCGCCGATACAGACATGCGAGAGTCCATTGCTAAATCAACCGAACAACCAAACATCCTGCCGTTGGACGAATCAGATGAGGAAGATGATGATTAGGAGGTAGTTCATTTAAAATTTAGAATCGAGAATTTAGGATTTAAGATATTTTATATGCTGACGATTGGAGGTTTGATTCTTGATATTTGAAATGTGATTTTTGAATTTTTTTGGTGGGTTCGTTGAAACGCAATGCATTGCGTTTGTACTATAAAAATTTAGGATTTAAGATTTTTTCCTGCTAATGGTAGACGTTTTGATTTAGGATTTGTGCCGTAGCACAACCTGTTTATAGAAAAAAAGATAACAAAAAGCCTAGCGCTGTAGGTGCGGCCCATTTCATTGAGAATTTGAACATTGGTAATTGATAATTATTTGGAATTTGCGATTTGATAATTGGTCATTAAAAAACAGCTTCCCCAAATTCCTAATATTAGGGTACATTATGGGAACTAAAAAAAAAATTTAGCAGTTACATTATTATAATTAAAAAACAATACTTATCTTTGCAGTCGCTTACAAGCAAAGTAAGCAAATCAAAAAATTGCGGAGGTCCTGTAGCTCAACTGGATAGAGCACCTCACTACGGATGAGGAGGTTTGGGGTTCG
>JAHDBT010000001.1:57388-67606 GCA_020630215.1 Bacteroidota bacterium | reverse complement strand
ATCAACACTACATCCATCTGTAGCCAAATATACGCCTCGCCAATCAGCTACGGGAGCAGTAAGCCAACCTTCGTTATCACTCCATCCGTTTCCATTTGTTGCATTGTATAGTTCTACAAGTGCCAATGAGTCGTTTGTGAGGCATTGAGCGTTTACCGTATCATTTTTAAGCACTAGCACCAAGCAGCATCCTATTAGCCAGCACATTGCCTGTTTATAAAAGTTAGGTATCATTTCTTTAGTTTTTATCGTGATTTAAATTTTATACTACAAACTTCTAGGAATTATCTGATAACAGCAAAAATCCGTATCTTACTTTTTTAGTAGATTTTTATCAATTTCGCCAATGTACATCTTCACAAAAACCACCCAAAATATTTATTAATCAGATACTAAAACAATTAAAAAATCACCATATTAATTATCTTAAAAAAGAACATTAAAAATAGTAACAAAATAGCAAAAGATGCAGAATAGTAAACTTTTGACGTTTCTTAAAACTTTTACGAAAGCAGAACTAAAAGCATTTGGCCTTTTTGTGAAATCGCCTTATTTTAATACTAGTAAAAAGGTGGTGCAATTGTATGAGTATATTCGTGTGGCTGCTCCTAGCTTTACTGCTCGCCGATTAAGTAAGCAAAAAGCATTTGACTATTTATATCCCAACAAGCCGTATAAGGAAATTTTGCTATTGCAACTGATGAGTGAATTGGTAAAATTGATTGAAATTTTTTGGGTACACGAAGACATACAAAAGGAAGCCTTGCAAAAAGAATTGCAGTTAATTAAAATTTATAGGAACAAACAATTAACCCCTTATTGGGAAAGAGCAAGAAATCGTTTAGCTGATAGTATTAATGACTTAGGAACCAACGATAGGTATTATTACCAATTTAAATTAGCCCTTGATTTACACGATGCTATTGAAAATGAAAAGCAAAGAAATAGAGAACCTAATTTGCAAAATATTTCTAACAGTATTGATTATTATTATTTTGTAACCAAATTAAAATATTATTGCAAGGCATTAAATTACCAACGTTTCCAGTCGGTTAATTATGAGTGGTTAATGATAGAAGAGCTACTAATAACAATAGAAGAAAAACAAGATGCCTTATTAAAAATTCCTGCCATTGCTATTTATTATCATGGCGTAAAAACGCTGCTGCAAAATGAACATACAAAAATACATTTTGAAAAACTAAAACAATTACTACATCAACATGCAACTCGTTTTGATAAAGGGGAAATACAAAATATGTTTGTACTAGCCCGTAATTATTGTATTAGACAATTGCGTAAAGGAAGCAAAAAATACTTAGCAGAAGTTTTTGATTTATATAAAATAGAAATTTCACAAAACCTACTTTTGGAGGAGGGAAAATTATCGGCCTCCACCTATAAAAATATTACGACGGTTGCGCTTTCGCTCAAAAAATTTACTTGGTTAGAAGAATTTATTTATGAATACAAATGGGCGGTAAACTCCGAAACTTATAATTTTAATTTAGCACAATTGCGCTTTCATCAACAAAAATACCAGGAGGTATTGCTTTTATTACAAGATGCCGATTACGAAGAAGCATTGTTATTATTAGGAACTAAAACACTATTATTAAAAACTCATTTTGAATTAAGTTTGCAAAATCCTGATAGCCTAATTCACGAAGATAAACTCGATAATTTTCTAGTAAATTTTACGGCTTTATTACATCGCAGAAAAGAGACACTACCTAAGCATTATATTTATTATTTAAATTTAGTAAGAATGGTAAGAGAAATTATGAACATTGTACATTACAAAATTAATATCGACATTAACAAATTAACCTTACTAAAAAAACAATTAGACGAAGCAAATGATGTTACAGAAAAACCTTGGCTGCAAGAAAAATTAACCCAACTTATAACTGCTAATTAAAACTAAACATATCATATGCTTTTAAAGACGCAAAATAAAAAAAACATTATAAATTGGATTAATTCATCTCTTACAAAAACCTACCTCACCACCACCTTAAACGTTCCTTTCCTATCCGTACCTTGTTGTACTTTTAAAAAATAATAGCCCTTTGGATAAGCAGATAAATTAAATGTCGCATTGTTTAAAATGCCTTTTTCAAGCAATTGCCCTTGTAAATTATACAAGCTATAATTACTAGGCAGGTTGTTTAGCAAACCTGTTATTTGTATGGTTTTATTAGTTGCATATTGCAAACCTAAATGGGGCTTATTACTAGGGTTGGGCGCAACAGCATTTGGCACATCAACGAGTGTAGTTTCAACATCGTACAACCAAGCAATGCGTTGCATAGGTTCTCCACCAGCTATCGAAAAATTACCGCCTATTAAAATACCTGGCGGTAGCGGATAAATGCCTTCTGCTTCGGCATAATCGCTTACGCCGCCGTAAAGGGCATCTACAGTAGTACCATTAAAACGAGCAATAGCCCCACAATCGTAGGCATTGTCATCTGCATCCATTACCATATCAAAACCACCAGCTACGTACAACCAATTACCATAAGCATAAAGCGTATGCACATACAGGTTTGCTCCATTATTATAAATTTCCATACCAGGGTTTTGCCAGCCTGTTGCTTCGTTCCATTTTGCGAGGCCACTCATTGTTGCGCCATTTTCAAGGGCTTCTGTAAACTCTCCGCAAACATATAACTCGTCATTAAAAACGGCTGCGCCATAACAAGATTGATTGAAACCTTGTCCATAAGTTATCCATTCGTTGCCATCCCAAGCGGCAACGCCATTTGCTAGGTTGCCATCGGCATACATAAAATTGCCTGTTAGTACCAACCTATCCTCTGCTACTATCATTCCATGTGGCGAAACGACTTGGTAAGGCGGCATTGCATCTCCAATTCCTCCACCTACGGCTTCCCAATTATTGCCATTCCAACGGGCTACATAATTGGCTTCATTTCCTTCTACAAGGTTAAACTCACCACATACATAAATGGTATCATTAAAAGAAGCGAGGCTATACAAATTAGGGGTAAAAACACCTGGCAAACCCGAACGCCTAAACTCCCCTCCTAGTGCCGACCAGCTATCGCCATCTCGATAATATAAAAATGAAGGGTTGCTGTTTACATAAGGCGTAATATACAATTGCCCGTCAATAACTGCCATATCGTGTATGCCATTGCTGTTAGGAACAGGTTCCCCCCAAGGTTCCCAAACGCCAAAATTGTAAAAGTATACATAAGGCTCGCCAAAACCGTAGGCAAGTAACGTATCGTTGTAAGTTTCAAAGTTAATTACGTACATGTCCAAATCGGAACCATATTCGTACCATTGTGCGGTTGCGGTAAAACTGTTTAGACATAACAATGCAGCTAAAAAAAGTAATGCTTTTTTCATTAGGAAGATGGTTTTTAATAGTTAACAAATAATGTTGGGCAGGGGGAGGTTTTAGTAAGTGATGGAAACAAAATAAAATGAATCATTAATACAGTTACTCCCCTATCCATACGATGCTTTGTAAAGATAGAGGGATTAGCAGAAAGTTTCTGAGAGTTTTTTTAGCGTTTATCGGCAAAAAAAAAAATGCCCCTCTACAATCAGCAGAGGGGCATTTTTATGTTTTAAGTAACTGTAGTTACCATTTTTTCTTTTTCTTTTTGCCTTTCTTTTTCTTTTTTTCTTTAAAGAAATTTCTTTCAGGCACAGGTTTCGGATTATTAGATTGTTCTACTACTATTTTTTCTCCTTCGTGTTCTACATTATTAAGGGCATTATTAATAATTTGTGTGTAAGGCTCGGTTACCTCAAAAAAGGAAAAGTTTTTAAGGATTTCTATTTTGCCAATTTCTACGCTTTCGTTAGGGGTGTTTTGGTTAATGAGGTTGAGCAATGATTTAGGCGATAATTTATTTTTAGAACCCACATTAATAAAAAATCGAACAAAGCGATTGCCACTCGTATCTCTGTCTCGTCGGCCACCACGATCCCGATCTCGATCATCGCGTCTATCTCGTCGGTCGTTTCTGTCTCGTCGGCCATCTCTATCTCTAAATCGGTCTCTACGTCCACCACGGCCACGGTCTCTATCTCTAAAACTAAAATCTCGGTCTCTACCTCTCGAAGAACTTCTAGCACTTACATTTAAATCTTTGGCATTTTTGTAGTAGGCTAAAAAGCGGTTAAACTCTACCGATACAAAATGCTTAATTAAATCTTCTCTACTCATCCCCTCTAATTTCTGGGAAATTTCGGGCATAAATTCTCCAATCAGCGTTTCGTCTACGCTTACTTTTTCTACGGTATCAATGAGTTTAAACAATTGTTTTTTGCAGATGTCTTTACCAGATGGTATTTGACGTTGCTCCATTTTTTTGCCAATCTTGCGCTCCAGCATTCGTATTTTGCCAACTTCTCTACCCGTTATAATAGCAACAGAAACGCCTAGGCTTTCGGCACGGCCTGTACGGCCACTACGGTGCACATATACATCTAATTCGTCGGGGAGGTTGTAATTAATAACGTGGCTTAAATCGTTTACATCCAATCCTCTAGCCGCTACATCGGTTGCTACTAATAATTGTACTTGTTTTTTTCTAAACCTATTCATTACAAAATCACGTTGCGCTTGCGATAAATCGCCATGTAGGGCATCGGTACTGTATCCGTCTTGTGCCAGTTGTTCGGCAACCGTTTTGGTATCTCTCCTTGTTCTGCAAAAAATAATACCGTAAATACTAGGATGCACATCCACAATACGTTTAAGTGCTAAGTAACGGTCTCTAGCATTTGCAACGTAGTAGGCATGACTCACATTGGCACTACTCGTTACTTTAGAGTCGATAGTAGAAATGCGTTGTGGTTCGGTTAAGTATTTTTTAGAGAGGCGTACAATTTCTTTAGGCATGGTTGCCGAAAAAAGCAAGGTTTGTTTTTCTTCGGGTGTTGCGGCTAGTATGGCATCTAAATCTTCCATAAAACCCATAGATAACATCTCATCGGCTTCATCCAAAACCACCCACCGCACCTCCGATAGGTCAAGTTTTCTACGATTGATAAGGTCTAGGGTACGTCCAGGCGTTCCAACAACGACTTGTCCGCCTCTTCTAAGTTCTTTTATTTGGGTGTCGATGCTCGTGCCACCATATACGGTAATTACATTAAAGCCTTTAATAAACTTAGAGTAACTTTTCATATCTCGGCCAATTTGCAAACAAAGTTCGCGTGTTGGGCAAAGCACAATGGTTTGTACTTTTTTAGATTCGATATTGGTATGGTGAATGAGGGGTAGGCTAAAGGCAGCCGTTTTACCCGTGCCTGTTTGTGCCGAGGCAATTAAATCTATTTCCGATTCTAGCAATAATGGAATAGATTTTTGTTGAATAGGCGTAGGATTCTCAAAGCCCAAATCATTAATCGCATTTAATATCTCTGGCTTCAGTCCTGACTCTGCAAATGTTGTCATAAATTTTGCTTCCGCTTTGTAAACCGCCTACCTTATCATTGTTATTTTGCATTCCGTAGCAAAATTATAGAAAGCATTGATTAGATAGACCCTATAAATGTCCTATTATCAACTTACCATTTTAGTACGAACTCCCTCATTTTGTTAAAAATGAATAATGGTTTTACTTTTTTTTAAGAAAGACTGCTTGTGAATAAGGCTGCAAAAGTACGAATAAATTAGTACAAATTATTTTTCAGGCATTTTTAAAACTTTTTTTAAAAAAAATGCTTTTGCTGCAACATCCATCAAGTTTGTTGCACCTTAGTAGTGAAAGGCTTATATTGGTAAGGATGACAAAAGCATTTCCATGCATGCAAACAACTCATTATCAATGCAATAAGCGAAAAGCCCCAAATAAATCAAACTAATAAACCTAATAAAAACCATTTCAGTTAAAGCAAAATAACCTACAATAACTTTGCAAAAACAGCAATTAGTTCTTGTATTTTTTTTAATTTTAAATTGCCAAGAAGCCTATTTAGTCGTGCAAAAACCTGTATCCGAAAAACATATCATCACCTCTTGTCTTCAAGGAGAACGCAAAGCACAGTACATGCTCTATAATAATTATAAGCATATGCTGTACGGTGTTTGCCTGCGCTATG
This sequence comes from Bacteroidota bacterium, assembly GCA_020630215.1. Lineage (GTDB taxonomy): Bacteria > Bacteroidota > Bacteroidia > Chitinophagales > UBA2359 > JAHDBT01. The sequence goes on along the minus strand of JAHDBT010000001.1, from coordinate 61,513 downwards.
CACGCAGCAAGCAAGAGGCGGAAGATATTTTGCAAGATGGATTTTTCAAGATATTTAAGGATCTGCATCAATACAAAGGCAACAATCAGCTAGGCGGATGGATGAAAAGGGTGATGGTAAATACAGCCCTGATGCACATTCGTAAACACCGTACTAAAGAAATGGCTACACAATCGTTTGATGTGCAGCAGCACGATATGGGTTCTTGGGAAGAAGCTCAAAAATATGAAAAAAATGGGGATGTAATTATTCAACTAATTCAAAAAATGCCTGCGGTATATCAGGTAGTGTTTAACCTACGGGCAATAGAAGAATACTCTTTTAAAGAAATTGCCGAACAAATGCAAATGAATGGTTCTACGGTAAGGTCGCATTATCATAGAGCACGTACCCTATTGCAAAAACTATATGCCGAATTTATAATTGACGAGTAATGGAAGATAAGTACAATAATAAACATAACAATCCGAATGAGGACTTTGCATCCTACATAAGAAAGGAAGTTACTGATTTTAGTGGCGGCCCTTCTGACGGCGTTTGGGCGCAATTAAGCGAGCGACTAGCGGCGGCGACTCCTGATGATGATATAAATACGGCTACGCCTCCTAGTGCGAGTGCAATTAGTATTATTACTACAGTAAAAATAATAGGCAGCATTATTATTTTATCCTTAATGGTGGCTTTATTTTATTACATCATTTCGCTTCATGAAAACATTGCCATACTCGAAAACACTATTGAACAACAAAGCATACAACAACAACAATTAGCCCAAAACTTAGCCCTAAAAAACACCGAATTTAATACTATTTTAAAAGCAACAAAAAACCATGCTACTGCTAATAATACGCCAATTAAAATAGGAAGAGAGAAAGAAATAATAACTACCCAATTAAAAAACAATTCTTATAATAAAGTGGAAAAAAATAATGGTAACATTATGCCTAAAACCACTAAAAACAAGCTTAATTTATTAGGAAACAATACTAGCGATATAACACAAAACAATACCGCTATAGCTAGTAATACGGCAGTAACTAAAACCGTAAATTCCCCAATTAAAAAGGTGCCTCATTTAGTAGTTCCTCCTATTAATTCCATAAAAATTAATAGCCCTAGTTTACTGAATTCACAAAGTTTTAAATTTAATTATTTGCTACTAAATCCAATTAGTTTTGTACCTACCGAAACGAACGAATTTCATGCTCCCTTTAATTTTTTCACTAAAGAATTACCCAAAAACAAAAAGTATAATTTAGCAAATAATGCGACTGCTAATTTATTAAAAGAAGCCTTCTCTACTAATAGTCCAGCAATAACAAAATTAACTAAAACAGCCAAAAACAATGTAAACTTTATTATAGACAACCTAAATAAAACAGGTGCCTTATTTTTTGCCGATAGCAGCTTAATTAATAATGCTACGGCTTCCAACAAAACACTTGGGAAAGAAGATGCCGAATTATTAAATGATAAAAGCACTAGTAGTTTACATACAGAAACCACCAATTTATCCAATAAAAAAAATAGCGAAAAAGACGGTAGTGCTACCATAGAAAAAGCATTAGGAAACAATACAAACGTTAGCAATAGTTTGCTAGAAAAAGCAGTCACCAATCCAACAAAAAACAACCGTAATATTACAGAAGCTAGTGCGGGTAAAAGTACCGCATCAGCATCGCAAGGGCAATTAAATAATCAAACAGATAAGCTTTTAAACCATTCATCATCAAGCACTAATACAATAGGCAAGTCAACTATTGATAAACAGGATTTAACTGAAGAGGCTTCTATTAGTGCTAACTCAAAACTAAGCTTACCCTCTTTATCCAAAGAACTAAAAAATGCCTACGCAGCTATTGCACGTATAGATATTAAACGAGAACAGGAAAAACGTTTTTGGCTAGGAGCAACATCAGAAACTTTTACAACTGATACCGAATTTGACTATCAACTTAATTCGGGTTTTAATGTTGGTTTAGAGAGTGAGTTTTATTTAAAAAAGGGTTTTTCCTTATATACTCAGTTGCGATTTAATGTGCAAAATTACCAAGTTAAACTAAATTACAACGACGATGTAAATTACGCAATTATCAATCAATATCCTACGAGCAGTCAATCGCAAAGTATAGCAAAAATAAAAACCCTTAGTACCTATTTTGATTTACCTATTGGTGTAAAATGGAAATTCCCTGTTGATAATAAAACACAGTTTTTTGTAAATTCGGCAATAGGATGGCAATTGTATTTACCACAAAAATTTACGTATAGTTACAAAAATGGCACAAGTGAAGCAATAAAAGATTATCGTTATTATGCCTATTTAGGAACGTTACATTTTGGCACAGGCATACAACTAAAAATTGCATCTAATTTACGGTACCAATTATCGTTTAATTGGCAAAGAAGTTTAATTCCTTTAGGCGCAGATAATCGCTCTATTCGCATTATAGGAATTAAAAACAGTATTTTATTTTAGGAGTAATAAAAAAACGGATTGATTGAGTTGAAAGAATTTATTTTTGGTTAAAGCAACCAATATTTTAAAGCCCCGCTAATTTTAAATTAGCAGGGCTTTTTTTTATTTTTTACAGCAATCTATAATTAAAGAATATTAGGTCGTTTGCGTGCTTTCTTTTTTAAGCTAATCGTTTCATTAACTTGCGGCTGCATTCCATCTTTCATACGGTTGCGTTTGTACAGAGCTTTTAATTTAATACCATATTGTTGTGCAATATCATGCATGGTTTCATCTGCTTTTACTTTATGCGTAAATTCTTCCCCTTTACACTTTTTATTTTCTAAGAAAACAGGCAAGTGCGATTTAAATTTTTGCCCAGGACGAGCATCATTGTATTGGTACAATTTACCAACTGGTATGTTGTAATTGTGTGAAATATAGGAGGCAAATAATTGCTTGTTAGATGTTACCGCTTTACGTCCATTAATATACACTTCCTTTAGCATAATGGGTTCGGCAATGTTTTGTTTATTGTTTCTGGCATTGGCTTTTTCCTCCTCTGCATTGCCATTTATTTCCGCATTATTTTCTGCTAGGGTATTTACATCATTAGTAGTAGTTGGTTTTAAGGGTCTATTAGGTTGCGAATTAACCCCGCCGCTATTATCGGCAATACTTGTATTGTTAGTAATAGCAGTTGAGGTTGAGGTTGCTGTAGAGGTAGGCGTACTGCCCGTTGAAGATGGATAAATTGTTGTTGGTTGTGTAGAAAGCGTAGGCGGTCCTACTGCTGTAGGCGTAGCAGGGGCTGGCATTGGCACTGCTGCAATAGGTTGTGCGGCAGGTTCTACAGGGGTAGCAGGCGGAGCAGGCTTGGGTGTTGGGTTAGGAATGTAGGTCAGCACACCATCTACAATAATAGGTTTGCTATTGGCAGCAATGGCTTCCTCCTGAGCTATTTCAATGTCAATATCGGCAACGCTCATATAATCGAAACGAGTGAGGTCGTAGCGATGAATAAGGTCGATGAGTATGTTTGCGTAGCGAGGATTGGTGGCATAACCTGCTTTCCTTAATCCTTTAGCCCAAGCTTCATAATCGTGCGGGTTTAAGTCAAATAAATGGCTGTAATGCCCATTTCGATGGTACTGCAAAAAGTGCGAATGGTCGATATAGGAATGATATACTGATGGGTAGCGACGGAAACATTCGTCGGGGGCATCGTCGGTAATTTGGATGGTTTCGCCTGTCCAATAAGATTTACATTTAATGCCAAAATGATTATTTCCTTCGTTAGCTAGTTTACTCCGTCCTTTGTCGGTTTCTAGCAATGCTTGCGCCAACTTAATACTTGCCGGCACCTTTGAACGGTGCATTTCCTCTACCGCAATGCGCTTATGCTCCCTAATATAACGTTGGGCAAATATCAAATCATCATTAGCGCAAGCTGTATGAAAAGCAAAGCAGTTAATAATAATAAGGGCTAGTAAATAAACTTCTATTCGTTTGTAAAAATTGATGTGCATTTTATAAGGATTTCCAGATTGATTGAAAGGATGTGTTAATAGTTGAAATGCTTGAATTATTGAGTGTGAAGTGTTAAGTTGTTAGGTGATTTAATGTTGTATATCAGGTTACTAACCATTTAGCCATAAAGCCATAAA
>JAHDBT010000001.1:40523-57288 GCA_020630215.1 Bacteroidota bacterium | reverse complement strand
AATTTACGTACAATCATAATGCCATCTCCAATAGGAAGTAATACATTTTCTACTCGGTCGTCTTGTTGTACTTGTTTATTGTATTGGTCGATGCCTTTGCTTTGGTAATCGTTGGGTTTAGGATTGATGACTTTTCCACTCCACAAAATATTATCTGCGAGGATATAACCGCCTGGATTCACTTTATCAAAAACAAGGTCGTAATAATTGGGATAGCGTACTTTATCGGCATCTAAAAACACCAAGTCGAAGGTTTCATTTATTTGTGGGATGAGTTCTATCGCATTGCCAATATACCGTTTTATTTGCTGGCTTAGGCCTGCTTTTTCAAAATAACGGGTTTGTATGGCTGCTAGTTCCTCATTAATATCTATGGTATGTAATTGCCCGCCCTTTTGTAAACCTGCCGCTAAACATATTGCCGAATAGCCTGTAAAGGTGCCTATTTCTAGTATGTTTTTGGGGCGTATCATTTGGCTTAACATACGTAAAGTTGCGCCCTGCAAATGCCCAGCAACCATTTGTGGCATAATGGTTTTGAGATAGGTTTCTCGGTACAGTTGGTACAGGTAATCTGTTTCGGGGCTTGTATGCGCTTTGGCATAATCGTTAATGGTTTCGGGTATAAAGGACATTATTAGCTTTTTAGCAACTGCAAAATAAAATTAGGCGAAAATACGGAATTAATAAAAAATAATAACAAAAGCAGCCAAATAAAAAAGCCATCCTTATTTATTAAAAATAAGATGGCTTTAAAAAGTGGTATTTAGTAGAGGGTATTGGGTATTTAGTAGAGGGTATTGGGACGGTTCCGCTACGCTACACCGCTGTAAAGTGTCAAGTACTTTTCCTTGTTTGATAAACTTGTTAAAAAAAGCAATGAAACAATTCAGCAATTTAACTATCCAGCAATTCAGCCATCCAGCAATTCAACCATTCAGCCATCCAGCAATTCAACCATTCAGCAATTCAGCAATTCCCCCTTACTTAACTCTTGATGTTTGGCTATGCATTAAGCCTTCAAAATCGTGTAGGTAGGCTTTTACTGAACCTACGGTTAAAGGAGATTCAATCATTAATGGCAGGCGGTTGTCGTCGTCTGTTGCCCATAAAATCATGTCTTCGCCCCCTTTAAATACATCCCCTTCCAACATTAGCGGACTAAATTTTACACAGTTGTATTTCTTTTTGTTGTGTTTTAGTACATCTTTTCCTATATAGCGCACATATACTTGGTACATTTCTCCATCAATAATTACATCAACAGGCACTTTATCGCCAGGGTTTAGGTTTTCGTAATCAATGCAGCGTACATAGTAAATTGCCGAAAGGAGGTCTTGTGTACAGCTAGGAATTTCAATGGTTTCGTTTTCTCTTTTGGTATTGCCCATACGTTTAATGTAGTTAATTTCGGCTTGGTTGTTGGCGTGGTCAAAAGTAAACATATTGTTTTTGGTATAGTCGCCTTCGTGTACATTACGAATAAACTGAACAGGCAGCATTGTTTGTGGGTTTATAAACGTTTCGTAACGGTCACGCACTTTAAAAAACCAATCAAAGCTTTTAGCTGTTTTTCCTTCGGTTACTACATGAAGTACCTCTTCGCCTCCTACATTTCCTTCTTTTAAATCAAAGGTTACCTTTCCTGCACTCATCCATATAGCCGTCCAATTGTAGTATAATTTGTAGGTCAGCTTTTCGCCTACCTGAAAATATTCGTTTTGCATACCACACATATTCTCCTCTTGTGCTTCTTCCTCCACAGTAGTTGTATTACTTGTTTTAATATTAACTTTTGGTGTAGCAGCAGGAATATAAACCTCCTCCTCTGTACTTGCAACAATATCCATATCAGGCATTTCGCTGCTTACATCCATACTTTTCATCTTTTCTGCTATACTTGTATTGCTTGTAGGTGTTGTACTAACCTTTGCAATAGGTTTAGGTTTTGATGTTACTATTGGTTTTGCTGCAATTGTTGCACTAGTTTTTACGGTAGTTGTTGTTACGGGCTGTTCAGCAATAACATCCGTTTCGTCTAGGTTAACAAACTGCCCATTAACAATTACATAGCGGCCATTATCGGTAATAATAATATCTGCTGGATTGTAAGTTGGTTTAGGAGCCGTATTTTTTTGAATTGTTTTAGTAGCTACTGTTGGGGTTGGCGTTTTTACAATAACCGCAGCCTCTTTTATAGTTGTTGCCGCTTTTTCTACTACTGGAAGGGTTTCCTTAGTAGGTGCAATTTCATCAATAGCCGTTGTAATGGTTTCCTTTTCTATACTGGTACTAGCAGCATTGGCACGTACTGGGTTGGTTACCATTACGGTAGGCTTCGTATCATCAAACGTAATTTGATTGATAGAAGTAATAGCGGCTGTATTGTTTGTTGTTGTGTTGCTAGTGTTATTGGTATCCTCGGCTATAAAGCTATAAAGGCTCACACTTGCTAATCCAATAATAATGATGAATAAAGCTCTCATGGTTTCAAAAATTTAATCAAAAAGTTAGTTGGTTATCTTAACGGTTTCCTATACATAGACTAAACGAAAATGGCAAGGTTTAGTTATTATTGGCTTAAATAGTTATTATTTTACTTTAAAAACGGATGATAAACTTAGTTGGTGGCGTGTTGGTTAATTCTATTTTTGGAGGAGGACTAGATAGTGGCAAATGACATAGTTTTTCGATGTATTCTTTCATCTGTACTCTCATAAAACCACCATCAGGAGATATATCAACGGTTTGTTCTTTATAACCTATATACGAAAAAGTGAGTTGCGTATAATTGGCTGGCACTTCTAAAGTAAAATTACCATCAAAATCTGTAGTAACAACACTAGGCGGGTTACTATTTGTAATTAAAACAGTAGCGAAAACAAGTGGTTCATAAGTTTTTTCGGCTACTAATTGCCCGCTAATAGTGCGGGTTTGTGCTACTAGGAATAAGCTATTAACTAGCAATAATCCTATGGTAAAATAAAAACATTTCCAGTTCATGAAAAAAGATTTTAGGAGTTAAATTACGGTTTAGGCATTTGCGGATAAAAGCATCGGGGAACCTTCACCTCCTCTTGTGGTGGCGCATGTTTTAGGGCGATGTTAAAATGTTTATCTGAGTTAGGCAAAATTAAATAATAGGTCGTATAACCAGGATAAGTAATTCGGAGCGTATTTGCAGTATTGGGCACAAGTAGCTTAAAAACACCATCTAAATTAGAATAAGTATGGATGCTAGGTTTGCTATTGCTTACTACGATATCTACCGCAGGCAGGGGTGCTTGTGTAAGGGCATCGGTAAGTGTGCCGCTAATAGTACGCAAGGATGTTTGTCTTGGTGCTTGGTTTTGTGCTAGTAAGTTGCTGTTGGCTAAACAAAGCAATAGCAATATTATTATAGAATGGTTTTTAAAAATCATGATAAGGCATTTTAGGGGTTGTGGTTTATAGTACAACGTATTATGAGGGCAAAAGGCGGTCTGTAATTACAGGAGTAATTCGTTTACTTTTTCTAAAAGCCAAGGTTTATCTAAGGCGGTAGATGCTTCAATATTTGTTTTTAGTTGTTTTATTTTATCGCTTTTACTCGAATCTATTTTAAAAATCTGGTGAATAAAATCTAGGAAGTATTCATAATTTTCTCTTTGCACATCAGCCATGCGAGTATCGTTGGCAAGTTGTCGGCGTGTGTTTTTAACAAGATTATTAAAGGCAGCATCATTGTCTATATCATCTAATTCGTAGTAGGTTTTTAGCAGGGTTGTTTTTACATCATAGGTTAAAAACAATTCCTTTTGGTTTACCTTTAATAGCAAATCCTTTGCTTCGTTAAAGCGTTTTTGCACAAAGCGTAGGCGAGCGAGGTTAAAATGAAAAATATCGGTTTTTACAGCGGGGTCGATGGCATCTTTATAGGTAAAAATAAAATTTTCTAACCATTCTATTTCATTTAAGCGAGTACTTAGCCGCACTACATTGTTGTAATCGTAAAGCGAGATAATATCATTGTCAAAAATGGTTGCTGTTTCAATTTCTAGTTTGTAAATAACAAACAGTTTCTCTAAATATTCTAATTTTCCTTTATTTGCTTGTCTAATACAATAGTTGCGAGCAAACACATTAATATCCTGTAATTCTAAGGTGGTAAATTGATGTTTGTGTTTTTCCAACAAAGTCATTAACTGCTCAAAATGCCCCCCTTCTTTTTGGTCTAAAAAACAGCGTAAAACATGGTAGTAAATGGCTACGGGAGGAGAAGCGTGTATCCAGTTACTTTCTAAATAAATAATGATTGCTTCGTTTATCGCATCAAAATGATACTCGGTAGTAGTAAAGCTTTGGAAGTTGAGCATTTCGCACAAACATTTGAGTTTGGTAAACAAATACAAATCGTCCATACTTTCCGATAAGGCTTGTAGCTGCGGTTCTTGTTCTCGTTTATTTTGTTTGGTAATGGCCAAGTGTCGGTACTCTTTAAGCAGGTAATCGTATAGCAAAGTCCTACGGTCGAAAAGAGTGGTTTTGGCTTGTTGTTTGACGAGCGTTTTATACAAACTTTCAAACTCATCGTATAGATTTAGTTCTAGGTAAGCACTTAGTAAATCTAAGAATGGACTAATGCTGTATTTTCCTCCTCGTTTATAAATCAACATGGCTTTAACAACCTCTAGCAAGCCATTCATCAACCTTCTTTTTTTTTCGTCCTTGTATTTTTCCTTCGGAAACAATTGAGCATATACATACCTATGTGCTAATTTTTTACTAGGCCATTTTGGTGCTAAGTTTATTAAATAAAGTCCCAATTGTGTAACCCCTTCGTTAGTATTGTATACTGGCGAATGAAGAAACTTACGCAATAGTTTTAATTCCTCTTTAGAAAGCCGCTGCAATATTTTTAACAATTTACTGTCTTGCATAATTTTTTTTGAAAAACAAAAAAGCAATCTAAATCCCTGAAGAAGAATAGCTTATCAACAGGAAATCTATTTTTTCAAAAACAATATACTACAAAATAATTAATTAAAAAATTAAAAAGGCTTATTATTTAGCCAAGCAAGCACCATACTAAGGGGTTTATAATTTTTGCTTTAGGCATTTCTAATTAATAAAATAGACAATTTTGATTTGCCTTAGTAGCGGTAAAAACACTTGATATTGCTAAACAATTTTATTTTATCTGTTCTTTGTTCTTCTTATTTTTTGTCTTTTTCAAAAACGGAATAACGCCATTGCTCATTGATTATCAATCAATTATCATCCAAAAATCTTCTTTAAAAAAAACAAACATCCTTTTTCTGAAAAATATTTAGCTACTAAAAATTGTAAATTACAATCAGCACGCAACGCTAAGTACAGTGTGTATTAAGTTTTTAGTTCCCTAATTATTATAGACAAATTGCTTATGATAGCAACCCATAAAAATCGTTTTTAATATAATGTTTTTTTTCTTTTTTTAGCAACAAATAAAAAAACAGACAACATTCATAAACAGCTTACTATCAATCAGTTAAATTGTTTTATTTTGCTTAAAAAAAAACAAAACCTCTTTTTTAAAAAAGAAAACCTTATTGCATTCATTATATTACATGAAAAATAGGACATGCTTCAGTTAGCGATTTACACTTTTTTTAGTAGCGGGTACATAGTACATGGAATTTAAACGACTACGCTTCGCCGCTTTAAAGTGTTAAAAAAATCCTATAAAAAGGAAACATGCCAAAAAGAGTTCCTAGTAATAAACTACTTAAAACATCCCGACATGACACCAAGATTACACCTCCTAGTAACATTATGGCTACTCTGTAGCCATGGCATTTATGCTTATGGATATGCTATAAGTACTAGTTTAAAAAACAAAACATCTAGCAATAATAGTAAGCAAAAGCTACAAAAAAGCAATAAAAAAACAAGGCAAACAACTACACTCCATAATAAAGCAAGTAATAAAAAAGATAATAAATCTGATGATTCAAACTATCATCCAAGCAGGCCAACTCGTTATATTAACCCTAAAAACGTTGTAAACATTAACTATCAATATGATGAGATACAAAAAGAAAACACCCTATTTACCGAGGAAACCTATGTGTTTAAATATTTCTTATCAAATAGCAATAAGACAGATGTTACTCCTAGGTATATTGAATTGAGTGTGTGGCGCAACAATGCAATCAGCCAAAATGATTCTATTAAAAAAGAAACTTTGTTTCAGGTATTTCAACGACTCTCGGTTTATGCAGGCAGCTTAATAGTAAGCAAGGCGGAAAAAAACACCGACTCTCTAAACAACAAAAAAGGAGTTTATGTAGCTCCGCTAATAGTTGATAATGGAAATCCTAGCCACAACAAAACAGTAACTTACGACAGGTATCTTAGTACTAATAAAGGGGAAAGCTGGTTATGGAAAGTTAAAGGGGAGGCTGCTATTGAATTAAAAGAAGCTAAAATTTATGTAGACAATTTAGTAGTAGATGGCGAAGAAGATATTATTGCTACTTTATCCAAAATGCCCAAGGAAGCTTTTTTAGAAATGGAAGTTGTTACACCTAATAAACAACCACAAAAGTTAGCCGAGCAAACCCTTTCTTTAAACTTACTTAGCAAGCGCAATTTATTACTTTGGAATGTTAATGAGCTAGAAGAAGGGCTAGATAAGGTAGGCGGTGTAAGCATGATGGATGGACAGGTAAATATTAGAGGCGGCAATGGCTATGCTTATGGCATAGGTAGCCGAGTGCAAGTATTACTTGATGATATGCCTTTTTTACGAGCAGATGCGGCTTTTCCTGCATGGAGTTTTGTTCCTGTAGAAAATATAGAACAAGTGGAAGTAGTAAAAGGTGCTACCTCTTCCCTTTATGGTTCGTCGGCACTTAATGGCATTGTGCATATTCGTACTGCTACCCCTTCCTATGCGCCTACTACTAAATTAGATTTTTCGTCTAGTATTTTTCAAAATCCTAGGCAAGATGGAAGTGAGAGAAAACTAGGTAAAGCCCTCCCCGTACAATCAAACACCTCTATACTGCACAGCCAAACTAATGGCAAACTAGGATGGTTAGTTGGCGCAAATAGTTTTGTAAAAAATAGCTGGCGAGAAGCAGAATATGAAAGACGTGGGCGCTTGCATTTTAAAACTATTTACCAAGCTCATAAGCGATTAAAACTAGGCTTAAACGGGCAAATACAAAACTACAATAATGGTGCTCATTTATTTGGCAACGGAAGTGGACGGGAAGCTTTTAACCTAAATAAACTAATAGACCCCATGACTGACAAGGGTATTATTGCCAGACTGGACCCTAGTATAAAATACAACAATTTAAGTACCAACACCAGTCATAAACTAATGGGCAGGTACTACAAATCTGTTGACCACAACAACCAAGATAAAAGCAACAACAGTGATGTTTTGTATGGCGAATATCAATTCCAGAAAGGCTATAGCTATTATGATTTAACGCTTACAGCAGGCTTATCGGGCATGTATACCCATACCAATTCCGAACTGTATGGCAACACGATACATACCGCATCTAACTTAGCTGCTTACATGCAATTTGACAAAACCTTTTTTGAACGCTTAAATGTTTCTCTTGGCGCACGTATCGAAAACAACCAACTAGATAAACAATGGGCACCTCGTTTATTACCCGTAATAAGTGCTGGTGCAAATTACAAAGTGGGCAAAAAAACCTATTTACGAGCTTCTTTTGGACAAGGATACCGTTTCCCAACAATAGCCGAAAAATTTACCAATACCGTATTAGTTGATTCCGTAGGTATCGAAATTTTTGATGGACTAATTGCCGCTATTCCTATTCATATTTTCCCGAATGAGGAGTTAAAACCAGAAACAGGTTACACCGTAGAACTAGGCGGAAAACATGGAATTAATATAGGTTCTTGGGATGGATTTGTTGATGCTGCTGCTTTTTATAGTCACTACAGCGATATGGTAGAATTTGATTTTAACCAAAACAAAGTACTATATGTAGGTAATTTTAACGCACTAGAACCAGAAGAGAAATTGGCATTAATTTCCAACATAGATGGGGTTGGTTTTTATGCTAAAAATATAGGTGATATAGTAATTAATGGCTACGATATAGCAATTGGAGGAAGTGGCAAAACAGGAATTATACCATTAAGCTTTTTAATTGCTTATACCTATACCAATGCTACCTACAAGGATTTTACACTAGACCAGCAATACAGTTCTTCTAGTAATAGCAATGTATTAAAATATCGTTTTAAGCATACTGTTAAAGGAGATTTTGCTACCCGATACAAAGGTTTGTCATTAGGAGTTGCTCTTAAATACAATAGCCGAATAGAAGCCATAGATCAAGTGTTTGCCCAATTTATTACAGGTATTGATGAATCGTTGAAAAGTGCTTTAGTTGTTGATGCTCGTACAGCCTACCAGATTAGTAAGCAAGGGCAAATACAGTTTTTGTGCAAAAACATTTTCAATAGTCAATACCATATACGCCCTGCACTAGTAGAAGCACCTAGAAACTATACGATTCGCTACACACATGAATTTTAGTTTTTTAGCAAACTATTTTTTACTATTACCAAACTACTTAACAATGAAAAATTTTAAACATTATCTCTTACTACTTTTAACAATATTAGTAATAAGTGCTTGTACTAAAGAAGATACTAATAAAATACCTATAGATAAAGGTCTTAATGTATCATTAAAACAACAATTTTCAAACGAAGGCTCTTTTGTTACATTAGAATGCATTACTAAAGATACCTATTCTTGTAGCAATCATCAACTTGTTTATTCTTTAAATATAATGAACAACGAATTTTACATCAATTTTTTCAATATAGATTGCAACATCTGTGGCATTTCGGAAGACAAATCTAGTTCAGCAGACATTGCGTTACCCCTTCTTTCGGAAGGCCTTTATCCAATTCATTTTACGATAAATAATACTACAGAAACCGCTTACTTATCCATTAATGCCGCTGTAGCAAAACTAAACTTCAATTTCAGTGAAGCAAGTAATAAAAAAATAGATATTGTAAACGAAGAAATGTTACTAATACCTAATCATTCGATTTGGGGAGAGGTTTATTTTTATAATGACTATACCGATGAAGCTCATAATATGCTAGAGCAATTTGTAGCAATGGGCGCAGAAGCAACTACATTAGCTCCGGGAAGATATGCCAATTGTTTTGACGTATTAGAAAATAATAAAATTATTTTCAATGATATTATTCCTGAAGGAGATGTATCTAAAATACCTTTTTTATATACCTATGAAGGTGATACCCAAAACATTATTAACATTATTGAAGACACAATCAATAAAAATAAATTATCACCTACTTCACCAGCCGTATACGCATGGATAAATGATACAAAAGGCGTATCTATACTTCCTTAAATAATAAACATTTTATTAGACAAAATACAATAGTTAAGTAGTTTACTGCATAGACCATCTCCATCGCTTATTATCAATTGAAGGGGAGAAAAGCAAAGAGATGTGTCTATGCTTTTATAATTACATTGCTTACAAAATCCAAACAAATAAAAACTAATCACATATAATACTAACTTTTGTTTCAGCACAAAAGAACAGGACAACTATTGCCTAAACCATACATCATTAAAAGTTTTTCACTAGAAAAATTTATTAAAAAAACTAAGAAACGCACTTAAATAATACTAGCATACATAAGCCATCTTGTCTTACAATTATTAATCGTAGGGGAGGAATAGTGTCGAGATGAGATGTGCTTATGTTTTAGTTCTAGAAACCTTAAAACACAAAAAATGAAAAATACAATATATGCATTAACCATCTTTGTAATGAGTGTTTTTTTTATTACTCAACATACAGTTGCACAAAATAACAAACACTTCTTCGATAAAAAACATGAAGGATTTAGTAAAACTTATGGATACATTTTTTTAGGACCAGGACTTATGAGTATAAAAAATAAATCGGCTTTACTAGCAGTATTTAATTTAGGCTCTTCCTTTATTTTTAATAATGGCTGGGGGGTTAGCATCTGTTCTAATTTCTCATCCGCTGCTTCTAAAAATAAGCCATTAGATTATGATCCTGGTCTACAAATCTTTTTCAATAGTGATCCTCGTGACAGATACCGTTCAGTAGGATTAACCCTTATAAAGCTCTTCGAAATAGGTGAAACTCGACATAGAGCAGGCTTTGAAATAGGTCCCTCTAGTGTAAGTAATATCATCGTTTTATATACAGAGCGTCAAGGCCCGCAATGGCTTACTAGTAACTATGATATAGATTACAACTCAACTACGTATTACGGCGCATTACTTAAAGCCAATATAATGTATTATCCAACTAGTACAGTAGGATTTGAATTATCCGCATTTCAACAAATTAACAAAGGCAATCCCCAAACAGGCGCTCAAGTCAGACTTTTACTAGACTTAGTTGGCCAACCAAATGAAGAACAAATTAAAAGGAGAAAAGAAAGAGAAAAAGAAAGAAAAAAAGAAAGGCAAAAACGGCTTTAGTGAAAAGTGATAAATAAAGCATAATGCTCTGATTTATTTTTTCTCATTCACTTAGTGATTTGTCAAGTTAATAGTGTTAAAGACAATTTAACCGTTTGGCAATTTAACTATTCAGTGAAAATTGGGGACTACATAAGCAAGTTGGCTTAAAAGAGAAATAATCATTTTAAAGCATCATAATTAACACTAAAAATAACATCTATGAAACCATTAATTATTTTATGCAGTTTACTCCTACTTACCAACACCTTAATTGAGTCCCAAAATTGCGAAGACAATTATTACTGCGGCACACCAGGAGAAGCTTTTGAACCCGAAGCACCAACCGATCATACCATTGACGACGGTTCGGATAAAGCCAGTTTAGCAATTATTAATTGGCAAAATCAAAGTAGCCAATTTAGCGATTATAAAGTAATTGTAACCACTCCTTGCAAAACAATTACCAATGCCGAAGGAGAAGATATAGATGGCGAATTTATTATTGGCGTGAGTGATGATGGCGTATTTGATTTTAGTGATGATGGTAACGGAATGCCTTACCCCAACGGCACTTACCATTTTACCGTTTTTGCCTATAATCAAGACGAACTAAATGCTTTTGCCAACGACTTGAATCCTTTATTAGAGATTGCCTATGGCGTAACTATCCCTTGCTGCCCTGTTGATTTAGCCACGACATTTGAGGTCATTTCTACGGTACTAGGAGTTGAACCAACTATTGATGATGTAGAACAGGTACTATGCGAATTAGCTCCTTCTTTAAGCTTTGAATTAGCTTATGCTATTAGCAATCCATACTCCATTGACTTACGACCAGTTGGCATTAACGATTTAAATACCACAATAAAACAATGGGAAATTAAAACCAATAACGAAGAAAAACTAATTGTAGAAAAAACGGATGCTAATCATACAAATGCGTTCCTAGGTATTTTTGATTTAACAGGAAAACTCTTACAACAACAATCTATAAGCACAGGTAATACCTACACCGAAATTAACATCCAACATTTACCCCAAGGCATTTATATTTTACAAGTAAATAACTTAACAACTAAGCACACACAATCCTTTAAATTTTTTAAACAATAAACCCTTTTGTTGTAATCTTTTTTTGTAACCCTATTCCTTTGGTTCTAGTAGAACCTCAGTAATTAATAGCGGTGCATTAATTTGCACTGCTATTTTTACTAACTCAAAACATTTAACCATTCAGCAATTCAACAGTTAAACAATTCAGCAATTTTAAGAAACATCCGCAATCAATTGTTCTACAATCCCTTCAATTCTATCTACTTCTGCTTGTCGTTGTAGTACGGTTGCGGGTGTACTTCTTTCTAGGCAGTCCGTCATTGGACAGCGTTCGCAGGTTTCGTTTACCATGCGTACAGGTATGGCGGGATCGTTCCAAAAACGCACTTTATTTTTAAATTCTTTATTCATTAAAAAGCCAATGGTTACACTGCTGTTAATATCGGGTGTAGGGTATAAAGCCCTAGCTACCGAAATACAAAAATACTCCGTTCCAGAGTTAATATAGTGCGAGCGTTGTACCCGTACAATAGGGCCGTTTGCATTGTCGCTTTTTTGGGCTTGCGCTTCAATGAGTTCTTTAATAATGTTGATGCTTATCCAACGACGGCAGTAATGTTCGTTAATTTCGTTGCCATGCGGATTGTGTTGTTTGGGCAAATGTAGCTCTTTGGTAATATCGTATTTGGGCGTTTCCTTGTTATTATGAAAACGCAAGAAAAACAATTGTTTCAGCCCAAAATAACGTGGAAAAATGCTGGTTAAACGATGTAAAAATGTTTCGGGCGATGCATTGTAGCGATTCATAACCGCTAAAAACTGATCGCCATTCCAAGTTTTGGCGGCAAACAATTGCTCCATATCTTTAATAATAGGCTGCCTATTTATTAGCAATGCTCCAGCAAAATACGAAGCCTTAAAATTATTCAGTACTTGGTCGAACGAGCCAATTTTCACCCACGACGGTCCAATATTCCTATCCTTCAACGCCATAAACTGATAACCCAATTCCTTGCCCAACTGAAACGCTTTTTGAATATCGTTGAGGTTATCATTAATTAAAATTCTGTTCTTTTTACCTTTTTTAGCAAATAAAGAACGTACACTCCGTAAATCAGGATATTTACCTAACGACACTTCATCAATTACATATTGATATTCCTTTTTCAAAATATTACCCAACTGTTTTCCTTGTATGGGTGGACGCACATCTACCTCATATTTTTCAATAAACTGTTCCACTAATAATTCTATATCCTCAAAATAATTATCGTGCATTTGTTGGTACGAACGCAGGGCCGTCATATAAAAATGCTCCACTTTCATTTCGTAATTCCTAGAAATATCAATTAAAGTACTTATAAATGCACTCACCTTTGCTGGTGCATCCGACACCATCTGCACCAAATTTTCGATGCCAATGCCAAATAAATCTAAAGGTAAATCTCGCAAAATATTCGACTCTAATAAATCGGCTAAGGGAGCTAGATTCTTTTCCAACTTTAAACTCACCAATTCATCAAAAGGCACTTCTAGCGCATTGGATATAGCAACAATTTTTTCGGCTTTAGGATATTTCTTCCCTTTCTCTATTTCATTTAAATAAGAAATAGAAATACCCGACTTTTTAGACAAGTTTTTAGGGGTAACCCCTTTTTTTTGTCGCAACTGCCGCAGCTTTAAGCCAAATATTAAACGGATGTTTTGTTCTGTAATCATTTTTATTGGAGGTAGAAAGTAATTTAGTAAAAAGTAGCAGGACTTATTTTTGCAAATTATCCATCACTATTTACCGTAAGTAGTTGGACATAAATAATGTGTCGATTATTGTTATCCCACTACTTATCTGAATGAAAGAAAAGCAACGATTTAAATTCGCCTTAAAAGTAAGTCTATTTTAGGTAATCGTACTAATAATGCTACACAAAAATAAAATGTAAGATTTTTATCCTCATCAAGTTATTTTAGTAGCAATTCTTCTTTTTCATTAAACAATCAGCAATAAAAGCCTTATTTGCTTGAGAAATTGCTAAACGGAAAGAAAATTACTAGCAAACTTTTGCTTTTTTTCTAAAATTTTAGCGATTACATATATCATCTACGTCTTATAACAGCTTACTCTTTTTCAACTAATTTTCACTATCAGCGAATTTTCGCTAGTTTTTTAACCAAATGGTATTATATTTGCCTTGTAATAATTGCAAAACAATAACAAACCATGACCATAGATGATACAATAGCTGGCCTTAAAATAAGCGGCAGCATACAACCTGGATATGATGCCATTTTAAGCCCAGAAGCTTTAAACTTTGTAGTAGCCCTGCATCGTAAGTTTAATAAACAACGATTGGCTTTGCTACAAAAGCGACAGGAACGGCAAGCCGAATTGGATGCTGGTAAAATGCCCGACTTTTTACCCGAAACCAAAAACATTAGAGAAAACGAATGGACGGTAGCTCCGCTTCCTGCCGATTTGCAAGACCGACGTGTCGAAATTACGGGACCTGTTGATCGGAAAATGATCATCAATGCTTTAAACTCGGGAGCCAATATGTTTATGGCCGATTTTGAAGATTCTAATTCTCCTAAATGGGAAAACAATATTGATGGACATATTAATTTGCGAGATGCTATTAATGGTACCATTGAGTTTATCCATCCTACTAAAAACAAAACCTACCAACTCAACGAACAAACGGCAACTTTGCTAGTACGTCCTAGAGGCTGGCATTTAAATGAAAAACATATTGAGATAGATGGAGAAGCGGCTTCTGGTTCTTTATTTGATTTCGGGATGTACTTTTTTCACAATGCTAAAAACTTAATCGCTAAAGGATCGGGACCTTATTTTTATCTTCCCAAACTAGAAAGTCACCTAGAAGCACGCCTTTGGAACGACGTGTTTGTATTTGCACAAGATTACCTAGAAATTCCTCAAAATACCATTAAAGCAACGGTTCTTGTAGAAACCATTCTCGCCTCTTTTGAACTCAACGAAATTTTGTGGGAGCTACGCAATCACTCCGCAGGCTTAAACTGTGGGCGTTGGGATTATATTTTCAGCTTTATTAAAAAGCTCAAAAATTTCCCCAATCGTATTGTCCCTAACCGTAAACAAGTAGGCATGACCACCCACTTTATGCGTTCGTACTCTTTGCTAGTTATTAAAACTTGCCACAAACGTGGCGTACATGCAATGGGCGGTATGGCTGCACAAATTCCAATTAAAAATAATCCCGAAGCCAACGAAGCCGCTATTGCCAAAGTATATGCCGATAAGGAACGAGAAGCACAAGACGGACACGATGGTACATGGGTAGCACACCCTGCACTAGTAGCCGTAGCCAAGGAAGTATTTGATAAACACATGCCAACTCCTAATCAAATTAATGTACTGCGAGAAGATGTAAACATCAGTGCCGACGATTTACTAAAAATGCCAGAAGGCACGATTAGTGAGGAAGGTTTACGCCTAAATATTAATGTGGGCATTTTGTATATCGAATCGTGGTTAAGAGGTGTAGGAGCCGCCGCCATTTACAACTTAATGGAAGATGCCGCAACTGCCGAAATTTCTCGTACGCAAGTATGGCAATGGCTACACAACGAGGACGTAAAGCTGGATGATGGACGAGCCGTTACCACCGAACTTTACAAATCCCTACTACCACAAGAACTCGAAAAAATAAAAAACCTAGTAGGCAACGACCGCTACAACAAAGGTAAATTTGATTTAGCCGCACAATTGTTCGACGAACTCGTAATGGGTAAAAATTACCAAGAGTTTTTGACTTTGAGTGCCTATAATCATATTTAATTTAATGTTCAATAATTAAAATATTCAAATAAATTACATTATTCAATTTCTAATAATTAAACGCCAACAGTACAAGTCACCCAAAATCGTCAGCATATAAACTGACAGCGCAGCGATCTGACAGAGAGCGCAGCGAACGATCTGACTACTGACAGCTAAAAAAAATCATTAATGAACAATCAAGATAGAATCAATAAACTAGTTACAGACTGGGCTAGTAATCCTCGTTGGAAAGGCATCGAACGTCCTTACACAGCAGAAGAGGTAATTAAATTACGTGGCTCATTCGATATTGAGTACTCGGTAGCTCGTTTAGGAGCCGACCGTTTATGGAAAATGTTACACGAAGAAGATTTTGTAGCAGCATTAGGTGCTTTAACAGGCAATCAAGCGGTACAACAAGTACAAGCAGGTTTAAAAGCTATTTACCTAAGCGGCTGGCAAGTTGCTGCCGATGCCAACTTAAACGGACAAATGTACCCTGACCAAAGTTTATACGCAGCTAACAGCGTACCAATGGTAGTACAACGCATTAACAATGCTTTATTACGTACCGACCAAGTACACAGTGCAAACGGAGGCGTAAAAAAACATTACCTCGCTCCTATCGTTGCCGATGCAGAAGCTGGTTTTGGTGGCAACTTAAATGCCTACGAATTAATGAAAGGCATGATTCAAGCTGGTGCTTCGGGTGTACACTTTGAAGACCAATTATCATCTGCTAAAAAATGTGGACACTTGGGTGGTAAAGTTTTAGTACCTACACAAGAAGCGGTTAACAAATTAATTGCGGCTCGTTTAGCGGCTGATGTTTGTGGCGTACCAACTATTTTAGTAGCTCGTACCGATGCTAATGCAGCGAACTTAATTACTTCTGATGTGGACGAACGTGATCGCAAATTTATTACAGGCGACCGTACACACGAAGGGTTCTTTAGAGTGAACAATGGTTTAGACCAAGCAATTTCTAGAGGATTGGCTTACGCACCTTATGCCGATTTAATTTGGTGTGAAACAGGCAAGCCAGACTTAGCAGAAGCACAAGCATTTGCGGATGCAATGCACGCTAAATTCCCAGGTAAATTATTGGCTTATAACTGTTCTCCATCGTTTAACTGGAGTGCTAACTTGGATGGCGATACAATGTTGACCTTCCGTGAAAACTTAGCAAAAATGGGTTACAAATTCCAATTTATTACCCTAGCAGGTTTCCACGCCTTAAATACCAGCATGTTTGAATTAGCAAAAGCTTACAACGAAAAAGGCATGTTTGCTTATTCTAAATTACAAGACAAAGAGTTTGAGTACAACAAAGACTTTGGCTACGAAGCAGTAAAACACCAAGCATTTGTTGGTGCAGGCTATTTCGATACCATTCAAAA
>JAHDBT010000001.1:8135-40423 GCA_020630215.1 Bacteroidota bacterium | reverse complement strand
AAGCAGTAAAACACCAAGCATTTGTTGGTGCAGGCTATTTCGATACCATTCAAAATATTATTACCTCTGGAAAAACTTCTACTACTGCCTTAACAGGTTCTACAGAAGAAGAACAATTTCATGGGTAAATATAAATTGTTGTATTGTTTTTGCTGCTATCGCAGCATGGTTAAATTGTTAATGGTTTAGCCCTCAAATTAATGACGCAACATAGCAGTGTTCAAAAAACAACCTCCTTTAGGCTTTGGCTTATAGGAGGTTTTTTTTTTTGCGATTGACTACGTTCTACCTTCTACAAAAGTCCATTATACCCCAAAAGGGAATGTTTTATAAACTTATGATGTTTAATACTATTGATTCCTCTCATAAATTAGCTAATTTTACAGCCCAAACCAAAAATCTAAAAAACCTAAAATGGAAAATCAAACAGTAATTATAGAAGACGAGAAATCCAATCCACCCAAAAAGTACACCATTGAGCAGTTTAGCAAAAGTGTAGCAATGTGGGGTGGTTCTTTTTCGCACGATGAAAAAAAGGTGCAATTTAACACCAACTTATCGGGTATTTACAATGTACACGAACTGGATATTGAAAGTGGCGAAATTACCCAATTATCACACTCTAAAGATAAAGCGATTTATAGCAGGGGTTATTTTGGAAAAGAAAACCACTTGCTTTTTGAAGGAGATGTAGGCGGCAATGAATTGTTTCACATCTACGCACAATTTAACGATGCCGATAAAACCATTAAAGATTTAACGCCCTTTGATAAAGCCCGTTGTGTTTTTATGGGACGTGCTTTTGATCGCAAAAGTTTTTTCTACGGCTCTAATCAGCGCAATCCCTACTACACCGATTTGTACGAGATGGATTTTGAAACCCTCACTCCCAAATTACTTTTTCAAAACGAGGAAGGCGAATACAACGACTTTTTAGTGTCTTGTAATAAGCGATACATCGCCATGACCAAAATGCGTACAAGGGAAGACCATGACCAATATTTATGGGATACGCAAACGCAAAAAATGATTCAATTATCGCCCGAGGAAAGGGACGAAGACATTGCTTATCATACGGTAGCTTTTTCTAATGATGATACCTACTATTATTACTTAAGCAATCAGGGAAGTGAATTTCATTATTTGGAAAGATTGCATATTGAAAACGGAACTAGAGAAAAGGTAGTAACAGAACCTTGGGGTATAGATTACGCTGAACCATCGCATAGTTTTAAATATCTTAGCTATAACATTAATTGGGATGGTAAAACAGTCAATAAAATTTTAGATTTCGATACTAAAACAGCAATTAAAATTACGCCGCCCGACAATGGCAATATTGTATCCGTACACTTTTCTAAAAGTGATAAATGGATGGTGTATTATACAAGCAGTTCCCGTCATCCTAGAAATATGTATCTGTACAATTTTGAAACCCAAGAATCAAAATTAATACTTGAAGGATTAAATTCAGCAATTGATGCCAACGATTTAGTAGAAGCAACCGTAGTACGTTACCCTTCTTTTGATGGATTGGAAATTCCAGCTATTTTTTATAAGCCTAAAGTGGCTAGTCCTGATAATAAAGTACCTGCTATGTTATGGATACATGGTGGACCAGGAGGGCAAAGCCGACAATTTTATAACCCCATGATACAATGCTTGGTTAACCAAGGTTATGCAATATTGGCGGTAAACAATAGGGGCAGCAGCGGCTACGGCAAAACCTTTTTTAAACTAGACGAACGCAAACACGGTAATCACGATTTGGATGATTGTGTGTATGGCAAAAATTTCCTAAACGATTGTGGCTTTATTGATATGACCCGAGTGGGCATTATGGGCGGTTCCTATGGCGGCTATATGACCCTAGCAGCCCTCACCTTTAGACCCGATGCCTTTAAACTAGGCGTTGATATTTTTGGTGTTGCCAACTGGGTACGCACTCTCAGCCAAACCCCTCCTTGGTGGAAAGCCTACAGCAAAGCCCTACACGCCCGCATGGGACATCCAGAAAAAGACTTGGAGTATTTACGCAGCATTTCCCCCTTATTTCATACCAATAAAATTACCAAACCCCTCATGGTGCTACAAGGAGCCAACGACCCTAGGGTGCTAAAAGTAGAATCGGATGAGATTGTGGAAGGCGTAAAAGCCAATGGTATTCCTGTAGAATATGTATTGTTTGAAGACGAAGGCCACGGCTGGACAAAAAAGGAAAATGAAATAGAAGCAAATAGCCGCATTTTGGCGTTTTTAGATACCTATTTGAAGTAGCAGTTTCAGCGGTCAGCGGTCAGATCGTTCGCTGACGCTCTCTGTCAGCAGTCAGTTTTTATATGCTGGCGTTTTTATTTTTTTTACGAATGCTATCAAATTAATGGCACTTGATTTTTTACGTCAAGTGCCATTTTTGTTTTTTGTTGGGAAGTCCAAACTATGCTAAGTAACGCTTAAAAAATAAGTCCGACAATTTGTACGCAGAGATTTTGTGCTTAAACAAGGCGCAAAACGCAGCAATAGCAGCGCTATTGCGAGTATTTGCAACGCAAGATAAGTGCAAAAAATCAAGTAGAAATGGCGGAGTTATTATTTATGCGTTACTAAAAGTAATTGAAGGAAAGACTTACTATTTTTTTGAAAAAAAGTAAGTCTATCGCTAAACATACTCACTAATCTTCAAATCTGCCAAAGTAATCGTATAGCTGTTTTTAGCTTTATTGGCTACAAAATTAATGGCTACTTCGCAGGTTAGGGCAACGGTTAGCATTACTAGGTTGCGTGCTAGTGGGTAGTCGCACACATCGTCGTTAGTAGGCGAAGGCACCCGGTATTGCTCGTTCCAAATTACTTCGGAATAATCGGCAGCGAGGCCAGCATGTAGGCAAGGGGCTTTTTGTTGGGCTGCCCAATCTTTAATATCCTTTCGTCCTACGCTGTTATCAAAAGCATCAATTACTAGGTTGCTCCCTTTTAGGAGTTTGTGGGCGTTTTGGGCGGTTAAACGTTGCGTTTCTGCTTGTACCCGCACGCCAATGGCACGGTATAAATGGGTGGCGATGGTACGGGCTTTTAGTGCGCCAATATCTGCCTTAAAATAAGGTTGTGTGCTTAGGTTGCGGTCTTCTACTCGGTCAAAATCAATAATGCATAGGTTGGCGAAACCTGCACGAGCTAGGTTTTCGCAAATGTTTGCGCCTAGTGCGCCTGCACCACCAATTGTTACCTTAAAGGTTTTAATTTGCTGCATTAATTCGGTGCTGCGGTAAATTTGTTCGTGGTGGAAAATGGACATGTTGTTTCTTTTTTTAGTTATGAATTTTCGACTTGATCATATAAACGCTAAAAATTTTGACACAAGCCGGGAGGCTTGAAGCCCGTTATGCTCCAGCCGGGAGGCTGGAACAGGCGTTCATTTTTTAAAAAAATGAACGCAGGGTCAAGCTTCTCGCTTGAGCCGTTTGGGTTTCACGCCTCTTGGCTTGTGCCTAAAAAATGCAAACCGTTTCGATAAACAGGTCGAATTTTCTCTAGGAAGTATTATTGGGATGCCTCCTTTTGTTTCCCCATTGCTGCTGTAAAATATAGTACCTAATTTTGGTGCTAAAAGTTCATTCTTCTATTAAATAAAACCAAAAAAGCCCGATAGTTTTAACAACTATCAGGCTTTGGAAGAAATTGATTTTTTACGGTATTGCACCTTGATTAATTCAAATCAATGGTTTTATGTTTGGGGATGTATTTGGTTAGCATACGTCCGCCTGCCGAGGTTACATCAGTAGCATCTATTTCGTTTTTGCGTTCCATTTTTAGGCGGCCTTCCCCTGCGTCTAGGTTTTCTAGTTGTGATTTAAAAAGCATCAATTTATCAGAACCAGCAGTTGTTTGGAAAAAAACTTGTAGGTCAAATTCTTGTTCGCCATTAATGGTAAGGGTTACCGTTTCGTTTTCTTCCAGCACCTCTCCTTGCCAGAAAAACTCGTAGGTTTCGCTGCGGTTAAGGGCGGTTAAATCGGCTGGGTAGTCAATGCCTTTGGTGCTTACCATATTGGTGTAAATGTTGCCTTCGGTATCTGTCCATTTAAACGTACCTTCATCTACAAAACCAGAAAATTCGGCGGTGTAAATGGTACGGTTGGTAATAGGCTCACTATCTTTTAATAAATCTGTTCCATTAAAATTCACTTCGCTACCTCCTTCTAAACTCAACATGGTGCCAGTAAGTCCTTCTCCAAAATGAAAGGTTACTTTAACGGTTGTTACATCATCATTTGCATTGTATTCCAACTCGTAATTGGTGTAAATGCGGTCTTGGTCTACCGAGTCAGACGGTTCTGGATCGGTACAGCTTGTAAATGCGAGAGCAAATAGAGCAAAGGCTAAAAATATCCAATTGTTGGTATTCATGGTTATATGTTTAATGAAATAACTGCTATTTAGGCATCGTACAAAAATAAATTACATTTTCCACTTCGATATTTCCTAATATCCTGCGTTCCAAATACTCGCAATAGCGCTGCTCTTACTCCTATTTGCCCCTTGTCTATTAGAAAACCTCTTTGTAAAAACTTGTAAATTTATTTTCTCACTATACCTTAGATAGCAAAAGTTGTGCAGGGTTTAATTTTTTTAATATTGCAATTACGCACTCCATTAAAAAAGCCCGATAGTGCTTATAAAGAGCAAACTATCAGGCTTTTTTACATTGGTATTGGGAACAAAAAATTAATCCACTACCGATTTATATTTACTAAGATTTTGTTGCTCTTTTTTAATGCTTCGTTCTAATTGCTGCACTTGCTTTTCGGCAGCATTTAGTTTTGCTTCTTTAGCGGTAATTTGTTCTTTTGTGTATTTGCCACTTTTCTTTTGCACTTCAAATTTAGCACGAGCATTTTTAATTTTTTGATTGGCACTGATAACGCTTTTTTGGCTTTCGGTAATTGTACTTTCCGACTGGTTTACCGTTCTTTTAGCTATTTCCCGAGCTTGTAAGGCTCTTTGCTGTCCAAAATCACGTCCTTCTTTTCCTGCCTTATTACGTCCATAAGCATTTCCTTTTCCTTTGTTAGGTTTGCTTGCACGTTTCAAACCACTAGGATTCCCTTTTTCATCAATATAAACTTTACTTTTACTAGGCTTATCAGGAAAGTTTTTTTTGCGCTCTTCAATCATACGTTTCTTCCATACTACATTTTTTTCGTTTAATGCTTTGTTCTCTGCTTTACGTATTTTGGCATTTGCGTTTTTACTTGGGCTTTTTATTTTTTTGGCTGTTTTTTGAATACTCGTTTGGGCATTCGGTTTTACTTGCTTGGCATGGTCATTTTGTGCGGCAAGGTGATTGCCAGTGCCCACTAGTAAAAGGAGGCTGCAAAGCCCTATGCTTGCAATTAAATTAATTGATTTCATTTTGTTTTTTTTTATGGAAAAATAATAACAAGTGCGTGTAGTTATTAGACTTAACAGCAACAAAACGTTACAGATAGCGTCGTTATTTTTTTCCTGTTTATTTAAACAAGTTTATTTTTTCTCATTCACTTAACTACTCAAACTCTTTTAAAAGTTCGTCTACCGTTTTTTCTACAGCTCGTTTTTGTTTTTGAAGATTTTCGATGCCTTTATGCGCTTCATTGCTAACTTGTTCTAGTTGTTTAAAGTCTACCTCTTTTGCTGCTTTGTTGGCATTAGGAGGAGGAGTTGATGTTGACGTTTTAGATTTAGCTGGCGTTGGCGTTGGCATTGCAGTAATGCTTTTAGAGGAAATGGTTTCTTTAACAGTAGCTTGTGTTTTGTTGGTATTTACCGCTTTGGCACTACCTTCCTTTTGGCTACTGCTATTATCCGCACATCCCGATAAGCACGCAAGTATTGCTATTCCCCATAATACTTTTTTCATGTTAATGGTTTGTTTAATTGTTGGTTATTTGCTTGCTCAAAGATAAGTGTTTTGTTGCTAATGTGCAGCCATTTCTATAGCAATTTTATAGTCCCTTCAAATAAATTTTTACCAGTAAAAAGCCCAATGTTTACAATAATTGTATAAACATCGGGCTTTATTTTACGGAAAGTAAAAGTGTGTTTTTAATTTCTCCCCTTACTTTAACACCACTAATTTTTGTATTGCTTTAGCGGTGTTATTAGCAGAATCTTGCACTGTTACTTGATAAATATAAGTACCTCGTCCAATTTTATCACCAAACTCATCTAATCCATCCCAAGTAATATTGTCTACTCTAAAACCATCCGATACGAGGCGTTCTTGTAGGGTTTTTATTACTTTGCCAGATAAAGCCATAATACGCACCGTTACCAATAGTTCATCTCCTGGGCGATTGTGCTCAAACCAAAAGGCGGTATTATCGGTAAAAGGATTGGGGTAATTAAGCACATTGTCTAGGGCAATATCTGCCGATTCTGCAACGATAAATTCGGTGTATCCTGTACCAGAGTTATTATGTACATCCCAAGCTTTGGCAGAAATAGTATGTAAGCCTGGTTCTAAATCGCTTAAAGGATAGCGCACTTCCCCTTCCTGGTAACTATCGAGGGTAGCTTTATAATATTGGTTAAGCACATACAAATTATTATTTTCTTCGTCTATCACACTCGTTATATCGTGTCCAATGCCATTACCTACTGTATTAATGCCACTTTCGTCATAAAGCTGAATCACTAAAACAGGATCGGCATCTGTCATTCCTCCAAACACAAACTTATCATCATTCATGTAAATATCTACTTTAGGGCCTTCGTCGTCGGCTGCTACATTTTCGGCAATGCCGCCTATTACTAGGTTTTCGGTAAATCCGTTGGCATCAATGGTTCCATTTTCGGCATAAAAGCTAATGCGCCCTTGTCCAAACTGGTAAGAAATATCTTTCGGCACAATAAACGAGAACTCAAAACTGCCATTGGTTACGGTTGCTTGTCCTTTAAACACTACATTTTTCAGCAAATCAAAATTCCCTGGATTGCTTCCACCGTCATTTTGGAGTGTTTTTACATTCACCATTTTATCAAAAACAGTTGGATAAACTGCGCCATTAAAGTCATTCATTTTACTGCCGTTTCGACGTACTTCGCCAGTAACCTTCACCTTACTCAATGCTTTAATCGTATCGGGCAAGCCCGAAATATCTTGTTGGTTAATGGTTGTTGCTACGATATCGTATTTGGGGTAGTTAAGGCGTAAGGCAGGGTCGCCTAGCAGGGTAAACTTACGATTGTTAACCGCATCCGAGGTGTTATCGACCTCATTTTTAGCCAAACGAGCAATTTCACCCAATGCAGGAATCTCTCCATTTACAGGATTAAATAAATGGTTAAGAAACGCACTGTTCATGTCTTTATTTGCGTTTGAATAAACAAGCCTTACCGTCGTCATTAAAGCAATCGCTCCTCCATTCTCATATAAAAGCAATTCTTCTCCAGCCGATGTTTTTTCAGGATTATCATATCGGCTAAAGCTGCAAGTAGCAGTAATGAATAGCGGGAGTTGATCTCTATTATTCCATTTGTAAATATCGGTTGTATTAAGGATACGTTCTTCTGCCCATCCATTTTCGCCACCATGTCCTACATAGTTCATGACAAAAGTACCTGCAAATATTTTTTCGTTAATAGATTGGTTAACATCAGGATAACGGCTACCTCCAGCGGTAGAAACTTGCTGGTAGGCATCTAAATAAATCTTATCAATATTGTATTCTTCATAGTTGTTTCTTAAATAGCCCGAATGCGATTCGGCATCGTTAAAATGCGTGTTACCATCTTCATCGTCGGCAATAAAGGTAATTTGATTGCGCCATTCGCCTAGCGTTTCGTTAGAGACATAGTGCTTAATTTTATCTACTACAATTTGTGCTTCTTCGGATGTTTTGGCAGGAATACGCCCAATCCCTACATCTAAAAACTGTTCTTTGGTATCCATAGCCTCTCCTTCCGTATCATCCAACACAGCAAAATAATCATCCGAACAATAACTGGATAGGGTATTGATAGAAGCATAACTTTCGAAGCCTGGCACAATATTTTGGTTAGATATGTTTTTATCAATATGCTTATAATCATAAGAAGCATCCCCTAATAACAACAAATATTGAGGTGCTTTTTCGGTATCCATACCAGCACGGTCGTAGTACATTTTCACATAATCTCTAATTGCCGAAATATCTTGATTACCCGAAGAAAACTCATTGTATATTTGTTCTACCGTAACCACTTTTACTTCCAAATCGTCTAGTTCTCTGTGTAGGTCTGCTAGTTCTTCTGCAGGGGTTAAAAAATCAGGTATTGTTACAATAATCATATCGGGATATTCTTCTTCGTGTAGGTTTTGGTTCACTATTATCCCAACTGCTTCGGGGCTAAAAAACTCATCGCCATTAAAGGCTATATATTCTTGCAAGCTACTCGTGTTAGCGGTAAATTTACCAGCGTTTAAGTTTACTTTTTTCACATCGCCAATATTGCTTACTTCCCAAATTTGTATATTGTTGGCATTCCCAATTTCAAACTCGGCAACTTGTCCTTCCCCAACCGATTCAATATCTCTAAAAGTCATTTGGCTGCCTGTAAAAATTAAGTTTCTACGACATTGAATGGCAACATAATCAAGCCAACCTATAGCCGAAGAGTTGTTGCGTCTATAAGTAAAATTAACGTTTAAATTATCACTATTAATAGTTGCATTGTCCATTTCAAAAGAAGCAGTAGCATACCTATTCTCATAGCCAACCTCAACAGATGCTAGGTTATGGATTTGTTCTAGGTTTCCGTTAATACTTACCTCAAAGCTACTTGGGTTACTAGAATCGGGTCCAGAAATAGAACGGGCGGCCACCCTCGATGCAATAGTAACGGGCGTATTGGTGTCGAGGTTAGGAAAACTAAAGCTAAAATCTTGCGATAAAATAGCGTTAAACTCTTCGCCATACCAAACACGTCCTGTTTTGCTTAAACTCTTTAACTCTGCTTCGTGAAAAGCATAATCGTCAAAACTATTTACCGTAATTGTTGCCCCTGATGCATTACCTTGGTTGGCAATTCGTTTGCTGGTCCCCATATCAAAATTTAAGAAATAATGATTGTGGGTATCGTACAAGTGTTTGCTATGTTCGTAGTATAGGCTATCGCTGTTGTATCGCCAATGGTCGGGGCTTTGTGCATAAAATAAAATATAGTCATCGCCATCAAAAACGCCATTGTTGTTTTGGTCGTGTATTTCTACTGGGTTTTCTACTAGGTCGTCGTATTTATCTGCGCCTGCTAGTTCAGGCAACATGCCGCCGCCATTTCCGTAAATGCGTGTTTTATTAATATCTACTTCTTCACTAATACCTAGTGCTTCTAAAAAGGCGGCTTCTATTTTGTGTATTCCTGTTTGGTTAACTTTAAATTTATAAAAGTTACCTTGGTTAAGCACCGAAGTTTTGGTGTAGCTGCGATTACCTTTAGGTTTTGCCGAATTAGTAGCATTTGTCTCGACCAACAAATCAAATTGAATTAATTTTTCGTATTGTTGTGTATTCGGATTTAACCTAATGGGAATAAACTCGATTATGGCAAAAGGATGTTTTTTTTCATAAGCTATCTGTGCATCTATAGCAATATCGTTCTTAATAAAATCGTTTATTTCTAAGTCATTGGGTAAGTCTACTAATTCGTAAATTGGGTTTAGCAATTTCACTTTTAACTTGCCATCATTATTAAGTTTTACTTTTTTAGCATAAACTGGCAAAAAGTGAGTAGGATACTCAAAGGAGGCCGAAGTAAAACTCAATGTTTTTACTTGCTTATTAGGAGTAATGGTAATTACTTTTTCGGTTGCTTGCCATGTTAATTGCTCGTTAAGGCTTATACTTGTTTGTGCTATAGCAATGCTACAAATACCGCTTAAAAGTAATAACAAGGACAGCATCTTTGTAAAAAAAAATGTTTTATTCATGATGGCTCGTATTTTATCAGGCTTTTGTTAAACAATAATCTAACGCCAATAATAAGAGAAAATATTTACAAGAGAATAGCAGAATCAAGAAGAAACCGCAAAAACTTACTAATTTTGTCTGTTGTAAGGTGTTTTATAACCGACAAGTTAAATAGTTTAGTGGGTACCACACTCAAAAAAAGATAGTTTTAAAGGCATTTGTCAATTAGTTTCAACACTTTTTCCTAGCAGAGGGTCATCGTACATGGTATTTATACGGCTATGCTACGCTATACTGTTTGAAAGCGTTAAGTGAATGAGGAAAAATGAAAAGTGCCATTTTAAATAGTTTACACTTTTAGGGATTTTTTAAGGATTTGTTTTACCAAAATATTTCTATCCTTGAAAAGTTTAGCTAAAAACTTTTAATCATATAACAATTTTGTTTGCATGAATTTAAGGAGTTTAATCATATTGCTTGTTCTAATAAGTAGCGTTTCCGTACAAAAAGGTTGGTCGCAGGATGCAGAATTTAGTCAATTTTATGCTGCGCCTGCCCATTTAAACCCCGCAATGATTGGTTTTGCTAACGAACCTCGTGTAGTAATGAACTACCGTCATCAGTATGCATCGTTTGGCAATGCCTACCTAACCTTGGGGGCATCTTACGATCAGCATTTTAGCAAATACAACAGCAGCATTGGCATATCTCTTTTAGGAGATGTTACTGGCGGCGGGCTGTACAATAACTATAATGCTAGTGTGCTATATGCTTACCAATTACGATTTACGGATAAGCTTTTACTAAAAATTGGTACACAAGTAAGTTATTTGCAACAATCGTTAAATTGGAATTCGTTGGTTTTTGGCGATATGATAGATCCGCTTTCGGGCGAAGCTAGTATTGCTACAGAAGAAGAACTGCCTTTACGCACCAATTTACACCGCCTAGATTTAGGCTTAGGATTGATGGCCTATACGCCTAATTTTTATATTGGAGCCTCCTTTAAACATATTACCCAACCCAACTTATCCTTTACCAGCGATAACGATCCTAGTAATAGATTAGCTGTACGTAGCAGTTTTCATTTAGGCAAGGTTTTTTATATGGGACCCCAGATTTTGGGCAAAACCAAATTCTATGTTAGCCCTAATTTATTGTTTATTAATCAAGGGCAATTTTTTCAAACCAATGCAGGCGTTTATTTAGGCAAAGGATTTATTTATGGGGGGATGTGGTATCGACATACTATAAGCAACTCGGATGCGTTAATACTATTGTTGGGCGTAAAAGCAGGCATTGTAAAGGTAGGCTACAGTTACGATTTTAACGTAGCCGCCATTAATACCAATGCAGGCACGCACGAATTGTCGTTAATTATTGATTGGGGCAATACCAAGTGGGCAAGCAAAAAACGACGACGCAGTAAAGAAGCCGAATGTCCAGAAATTTTTAGACAGTAATATATAACATATAGAAAACCGTTTGCGTTTATTGTACCACATTAGGCTATTTGCAACTTTCGATGTTTTATAATAAATCGATGTCATAAGGCTGCTCTTTGAGTTGCAACCTTCGTAATTTATTTTTCAAATTAAACGAAGCAATCCTCGAATGGTTTTATTAGCTACAAAAAAATAACTATATTTGTAAGCCTTTTAAAACAGCTAGGCAAACTGTTAATCAATACAAACTAATAACGAGCTTTATGTAAGAAACGTTGCCAACCTTAAAAACCTAAAATATATTGATACTTCATTGACATTAACCTATCAATATACCGCTTTTAAACACAGACAGAAAACCATCCTCACACCCCTGCCGCCAATTTGGTGTACTGTTTAATACCTACTAGGCAGAACGTGGAACACATTATATTTTTAATAAAATCCAAATAAATTTCGACTAGGATGAAAAACTTGGTAAAACATTCATGGATGCTGATGCTATTTGCTTTAGTGCTATCGTTTGCATCATGTAATAAAAAAAATAAAGGAGAGGTTTCTTCTTCTACAGGCTGGAACTATAACGACCCTGAATGGGGAGGTTTTGAGGTAGCTGAGAAAAAAGAACAAGAAGCAGGGCCTAACTTGGTATTAATTCCAGGGGGAACTTTTGTAATGGGTAATACCGAACAAGATGTAATGTACGAATTTAATAACGTACCTCGACGTGTAACCGTTTCTTCCTTTTATATGGACGAAACAGAGGTAACGAACGTACAATACCGAGAGTACCTTTTTTGGTTAGACCGTATTTTTGGCGAAACTTATCCTGAATTAGGACGTAAAGCTTTACCTGATACTTTGGTATGGCTAGAAGAGTTGGCTTACAATGAGCCTTTTGTACAGTATTACTTCCGTCACCCTGCCTACAACGATTATCCAGTAGTAGGAATTAACTGGCTACAAGCAAACGAGTTTTGTCGCTGGCGTTCGGATAGGGTAAATGAAATGACCCTAGTAAAAGAAGGCGTTATTGAATTAGACCCTAACCAATACGGTGGAGAACACTTTAACACAGAAGCTTACTTATTAGGTCAGTATGAAGCCGTAGAGAAAAACGGTATGAAAAACTTAGACCCTAATGGCGAAGCGACTCGTAGAGTGCGTTTTGATGACGGTATTTTATTACCTGATTACCGCCTACCTACGGAAGCAGAATGGGAATATGCCGCTTTAGCTATTGTTAGCGAAGGAGACGACGAGGAACGTTTTACCGACCGTAAAATTTATCCTTGGAAAGGCGCAAGCTTACGTCAGCAAGAACATGGTAAATGGCATGGTGATATGATGGCCAACTACAAAAGAGGACGTGGTGATTATATGGGTATTGCAGGTAACTTAAACGATAATGCAGAGGTTACTGCACCTGTAGGCACTTACGCACCTAACGATTTTGGTTTGTACAACATGGCAGGTAACGTTAGCGAGTGGGCATTAGACGTATATCGTCCGATGACAACACAAGATTCGGAAGACTTTAATCCTTATCGTGGTAACGTATTTAAAACAATGGTGAAAGACGAAGAAGGTAATGTGGCTCCTAAAGATAGTTTAGGTAGAATTCAATACCGTGAGTTAGAAGAAGACGAAATTGGTCAACGTACTAACTTCCGTAAAGCCAACGTAATTAACTACCGTGATGGTGATGAAATGTCAATGTCGGAATACGAATCGGATAAAACAACTTTAATTAGCGACAAAGCGCGCGTATTTAAAGGTGGTTCTTGGCAAGATTTAGCTTACTACTTATCGCCAGGTACTCGTCGTTATAAAGATGAGGATCAAGCATCTGCTTCTTTAGGTTTCCGTTGTGCGATGATTCGTGTAGGTAGCCCTGATGGTAAAAAAGTAGAAACGAAACGTAAAGGCAAACGTAAAAACAAAAATCAGTTTTAAGCTTTTAGTAAGCTTCTAGTCGAGCAAGCTATATATCATGAGCTGCTCTCAACTAACAAATCCCCAACGGTACATTTTTGGTATCGTTGGGGATTTTTTTTTGCATAGAGGCAATAAAAACAGATTGATAATATTTCATACACTTTTCCAATAGTTTCTGCTTTAAGCATCCGTTCTGGAGAACCAAAAAACCATTTAGCTGGCGACCTAAACAAATCAAAATCGTTGAGGAACAGGAAAAACAAAATATTGGCCAATACAAAAAGCTGAATGGGTTTCACAAAGGCTTACACACACCTGCGATATGAGCTTGTGTTAATCGCCCTGGTTAAAAAAATAAGTACTGAAAGGTTTTAAATACTTTAGAGTCGATGTTGGTTACAAAACTAAAGACTTGCCCAAAAATATGCTTAATCGTATAGGTGAATGAGAAAAAATAAACTCCACCACTTTGATTATTCTTTTTTCCAATGCGGCGTTGCAAATGCTCGTAATAGCGCGCTATTACTGTGCTTATTTTATCCGCAAGCGGTTCTCTACACTTAAATATCCAAAAGGATATTTATTTTACTGCGTAAAAACCGTTCGTTCATACCTTGAAAAAAACAATCGCACATCTTGGTGGAGTTTATTTTTTTCATTTCACTAGTCGTTTTTTCACACTACTTTTTCACCACAGTAATAGCAGTACGGCCCTAGTAATGGAATATTGCAATTAACGCATTTAGGGGGGGGAGATTTTTGATATGTGGTTCTTGATTTTTGATTGTTGATTGTTGATTTTCCCATGGAATAAATTCCAGGGCTACAATGTCGGTCATCTCTACGAGATTTCGGAATTTACGATTTGGTGATTCATTATTATTGGGAATTTAATTTTTGACTTTTGTGCCGTAGGTACAACCTGTTTATAGAAAAAAAGTATCCAATAACCTAGCACTGTAGGTGCGACCCGTATCATTTGAAATTTTGATTATTGCTCATTTAAAAAGCTTGATTTTTGATTCTTTCCTTGCTGACGCTACTACCCAATTAAAACAACAAAGCCAAGGCCATACACAAAAAGCCAATCATGTAGCCGTTGTATACTTCTCGGGGAGTATGGGCATTCAGTAAAAGGCGGCAAGTGCCAATAAGTCCGGCTAGGATGATAGTGGCGAATATAACGGAGGTAATATCTTTTCGGGCAATGTTGGTCGCAAATAAAACAACGGCAAATAAGCCGCCCATACCAATGGTGTGTGCGCTTACTTTTTCGGAGATGGTGGTAATAACAAATCCTAGGGTTAGCGCGATGGTTGCGCCTAGCATTACATCCGTAATTTCTTCCCTAAAACCTTCTCGCCACATCACAAAAAAAGTCCATAAAAAATAGGAAGAGGTAATCATGTATACCAATACCCTTTCTCTTTTATCTTGCACTTCATAGTCGCTAATAAAATCGAGGCGTTTCATTAAAAAAACGGTGAATAAGGGAAAAAAGATAGAATACAGCAAAACGGTTCGCAATACAAAAACGCTATCGTAAGAAGGTATTTGCCCAAACATGTACGGATTGCACCATACCAAGAAGAAGGTAGCGTAAAAAGGGATAAATATAGGATGAAAAATATACGATAGTAGTAGGGCGATAGCTTGCATATGGCGTTTGGTTTGGCTGCTGGGTAAAAAAAAACCCTCAATGCGTTAGCCTTGAGGGTTTTTAATGCAAGTAGAGTTAGAAGATAAATTAACGAGGTGTTTTTCAATCATCGCTCTATCTTAAAAAAAAATAGAGGATTAAAACACCTAAATGGAGCAGAAGACGAGATTCGAACTCGCGACCCCAACCTTGGCAAGGTTGTGCTCTACCAGCTGAGCTACTTCTGCTTAATTTGTAGTGTTTATGTTTACTACTACCGCAAAAATACGATAACTAATTAAAAAAAACAAAACAAATTATATTTAGTGCGTGCCCGGGGCGGGAATCGAACCCGCACGGCTCGTAAAAGCCACAGGATTTTAAGTCCTGCGTGTCTACCAGTTCCACCACCCGGGCAAACGGTATTAAATTTATATTCTTTTGTATTTTACGTCGTGCTTCAAGAACATATTTCACGCAAAAAAGGTGGACTTAAAACAGTTATTACTAAATAGATTTAATGTGTTTTAAACACTTAACTTTTTTTGCTTGTATGGTAAAGAACCAATCGGGTCGCAAATATACAACAAAGCAAATCAATAAAGCAAGTTTTTTTTCAAAAAAGATGTTTTTTTTTGAAAAAAAGTGCCTTGTTTATTTTTGCAAGCTTATTTTGCCACTACTTATTAGGTTTCCTGCTGCTTGAACTTTGTAAATGTAAATACCACTGCTTAAATGGCTCACTTCCAAATAAGTTTGCTGGTGCAGGTTTTCTTTTGCTAGTACTTGTTGTCCTAGCATATCAAAAAATACTATGCTTAACATCTGTTTGTTCATTTCCCAAGCCAAGTCATCAATGCTTATACAAACTTTAT
Source organism: Bacteroidota bacterium (assembly GCA_020630215.1). GTDB lineage: Bacteria > Bacteroidota > Bacteroidia > Chitinophagales > UBA2359 > JAHDBT01. The sequence goes on along the minus strand of JAHDBT010000001.1, from coordinate 24,597 downwards.
CTGTTGCTGGATTTGGATAAGTACTGATATTTGCGCTTACTATTGTTTTTCCTAGGAGCGTTTCTCCTAGCGCATTTTCATCTACTGATTGTTCAACACCTGATACTAATTGCCCGCCTATAAGTATTGGCACATCAGTGTCTTCCCAAAGTGTAGGATTGTGTGGCACAGTAGGGCTTTCTGCTAGGGTAGGATTGTGCGGTACATTATAGATAGGATCATGCGGTATGCTAGCACTTGTAGGATAGTGCGGATTCCATAGTGTATTAAAGGCAGTAGGTGTTACAATGGCTTGGTTGTAATCAAAATAAATACTGGCGGCATTGTTAATTACAGTATTAACTACATTGTTTGCTTGCTGCTCGATATAATATTTAACAAAACCATGACTTGCGGCTTCGTTTGTAGTGCTATCGGGCAGTAAAATATTATCGAAAGTAAAAATTAATACGCTGGCATCTGCTATTGTTAACTCATAAGGATGACTACTATTGAGTACTCTTAGCGAGGTAATATCTAAATGTTCGGTATCAAGCGTATCTACTAGTATTACCTGAAAAGCGGTATCATTGCCTGTATTTTGGAAACGAATTTTATAATCTAATGGTTCTCCAACTTTTATAAAGTGATTGGGTCCAATTCCTTTGGGTGTAGCAATTTTATCATTGGGGTCGTACGGTCCTAAAATTTCTACGCAGCTTATATCCATAAAAGGCGCTTCGTCTGATAGCCCTTGCGAGGTAACAAACCCAAGTGAAAAAGGCGACAAACCACATAACTCAATAACCGACTGTGCTTCTGTTTGGTAAGGATGCCCTTCTGTTTGTTCGGCTACTAGGCGGTAAGCAATGCCATTGCCATTGGTAGGAAGAAAGAGTTCTTCCTTTTGACCAGCTAAGAATTCAATATCATCAACAGTTACTAAAACATCGTCTTCGTACATGCGGTATTGTGTAGGGGTTTGCATATCTGCCCCTAGGTTTTCAATTTCAAATTTCACGGTACTTCCTAGGCAATAACCTGTTACCTTTAAGTCGGCACCATCCCAAGTAGGGTTAGGCGTATTACAAATAGTTTGCGGATAAATATTTGCGGTTACACAAGCAGCACTTCCTAGAGGTGCATCGCAGGCAATAGAATCGGTAATGATAAAATTGTTGCATTCGCCAGCTCCTACGTTTCCTAAATTAAAGGTATAAATACTATCGGTTTGGGTATAAGGTAAGGTTACATCTAGCACAAATATATTTTGTCCAAAAACAAGCTCAAGATAAGCATCATTTGCCACTACCGACCCCTCATTGCAATATTGTACGGTATACAGATTGGTAGAACATATCCGCTGTAAGGCTGTTGCTACATCTACTTTCATTAAGGGGCAATCTACTAAAGAAGCATTGGCAAAATCAATATTAAAAATCGTGTCTTCTGCTTCAAAGGTTTCGGCATCAATTTCTATTATATAGCTCTCTAGTTCGGGCAAACAATCTTGTGTCCAAATATAATTGCCAGGTACATAAGTAATCATATAAGTACCCGTATCTAGTCCTAGCGTAAAATCGCCCTTATAATCTACAAAGCCATAATCGTCCCCTTCGTTAATCACAATCAATCCATTTGGTACGGTTGTTTCCGATTGTTCATACGTACAATTGTTATTTTCGTCGTAAAATATTTTTCCTTGCACCTTTGCACTCTTTATACAAGAAAGGTCAACTTGGAGTGTATCTGCAACATATAGTGCTGGACACCCTAAGAGATTGGGCACGGTTCCAAAAAAATTATTCTCGCAAACTATTAAAACCTCTAAAGCTGGTAGGTTGGTAAAATTGGGTAGCGTACTTGTTAAATTATTGTCGCTAACAATTAAAACTTCTAAAACAGGTAGGTTGGTAAAATTGGGTAGTATACCTGTTAAATTGTTATCGTGAATTTGCAAACTTTCGAGGCTTGGCATCCCACTAAAATCGGGTACTTGCCCACTTAGTTCATTGTTAAACAGCCATACAGAACGAATCGTATCCATCTGAAAATTAGGAATGCTACCTGTTAACTGATTATCGTAGGCCCAAAAAGATATAATTTTAGGGCAATTGTTAAAATCAGGGACGGGACCCGTTAGGTCATTGCCATGCATAAACAAATAGCTTAGGACAGGCATATTGTCAAAGTTGGGAATTTCGCCTGAGATTTGATTTTGATTCAACGCTAAATCGGATAGTATGGGTACGCTAGTAAAATTAGGAATAGTACCAGTTAAGTTGTTTCGCTGCAAATAAAGTCCTTCTACGATAGGCATATTGGAAAAGTCGGGGATGGTTCCGCTTAGTTGATTATCTCTTAAATATAGCCACCAAACATTAGGAATGTTGCTAAAATCAGGGATGGTTCCTGTTAATTGGTTGGCAGCTAAATTAAGCCAGTTTACTTGTGCTATATTGCTAAAGTCAGGCACCGAACCCGTTAGCTCATTATCGTCTAAATACAGCGTTGTTACATTAGGAATATTGCTAAAATCGGGAATCGTTCCTGTAAGGTCGTTTGCTTGTAGGTGTAATTCTCTTAGGTTTGCAATATTGCTAAAATCAGGAATCGTTCCTGCAAGATCGTTTCCTTCTAAATGCAAAATTTCTACATTAGGAATATTGCTAAAGTCAGGAATCGTTCCTGTAAAATCGTTGCGGTTTATATCTACAACTATGGCATTGGGAATGCCGCTAAAATCAGGAATTTCGCCCAATAAAAGGTTATAGGATAAATCTAAAACCGTAAGATTGGGCAAGGCAAGGTCTAGTATATTTCCTGTTAAGTTATTATCTTTAAGTACTAGGCTATCTACATAACAACTATCCCCTAATGTTATTAAACTCACTCCATACCATTCGGCAACAGGGCTAGATAACCAGCCATCATTTACAGACCAACTATTTCCAGCATTGGCATTAAATAAATTAACAAGTGTTATTGAATCGTTATAAGCAATACTGTTGCTGCATTGAGCTTGCACACGGTTAGTATTGAGGACTAACAACAATAGCAAAACACTTAGCCAAACAATTAATTTATTTAAGTCTTTATTCTTTTGCATTTTCATATTAAACTATTTTGGGATGTTTTAAGCAGATTGGTTTTTTCAGAAGTATTTTTTGTTTTGTCCTTACAAAGATGCTTTATTTCCGAACTTATTACAAAGACAGGAAGTTGCTTTTATCCTGCAATAAGTACGAATTTTAAAAACCCATTCCCCCTTCTTATTCCTATATCAATTTAATTATCAGCGAAAAATAAAAGTCAATAATCAATAAGTATCTCTCGCCATTTTTTTGTATATTTAAGCGTTTATTTTCATTTTCACTAGCCCCAAACTATGCATCAAAGCAAACTTATTCGATTACTAAAACAATGCAGTACACATGAACTCAAACTTTTTAAGAAGTTTGTACACTCGCCGTACTTCAATACCAATTCTAGTATTATTGAACTTTATCAATTACTACGAAAAGCTGCGCCTGATTTTTCTCCTAAGCGTGTTGATAAATTTAAGCTATTTCAAAAGCTTTATCCGAATGCTGCTTTTTCGGAAAAAAGGATAGGAAATTTGATGAGCGAATTGGTAAAACTGTTGGAGCTTTTTTGGCAGATGGAAAACCTACAGACGAGTCCTATACAACAACAAATTGATTTGGCACATGCTTATCAGCAACATGGGCTCCTCTCCTATTGGCAACAAAATATAGACCGAGCAGAAAAAGTCATTCAAAATAAATTGCTCGAAGCAGCAGATTATTACCATTATCAACTGCTGCTTAATTTAGAAAAACATCAGGTAATTGAAGATGAAGGACAGCGTAATCAGGAACCTAATTTACAGGCGGTAAACAATCATTTAGATACTTATTTTTTGTGCAATAAATTAAAGTATTACAGCAAGGTACTTAACTACCAGGGTTTTAAAAGTCATAGCTACGATATTAGAATGATTGATGTAGTTTTGCAAGAAGCAAGCTGTAGCATTTACCAAAACGAACCTGCCATACAAATTTATTATCATGGTGTACGCACCCGCCTAAGCCTAGAACACGAAGACAGTTTTAAGGCACTTAAAAAATTGCTCACCAAACACTGCCACGATTTTGCCTTAGCCGAAGTACAAAATATGTTTATGCTCGCTCGTAATTTTTGCATTAAACAAATGAATAGCGGAATAAAAGAAAAATATAATTTATATGCCCGTGAATTGCTCAGTATTTACCAAATTGAAATTAACGAGGAACTTATTTTAGATAAAGATGTGTTACCTCCCGCTACCTGTAAAAATATTATCGCAACTGCTAACCTACTAAGCGAACTAGAATGGGCCGTACAATTTTTAGTGCAGTTTAAATCAAAAATGGATAGCAACTCTTTTAACTTTAATATGGCAACGATTCGTTTTCAGCAAGGAAAATTTAAACGCTCGCTCGAACTGCTGCAACAAACACACTTTACCGAAGTTTTGCTGCTACTGGCTACTAAAGGATTAATTTTAAAAACCTACTATGAATTGTATATTACCTACGCCGATAATTTTGATTACGAGGATCAGTTAGACTTGTATATTCAAAGTTTTAGTGTTTTTTTAAAGCGTAAAAAGGAAGTACTAACCAAACGTTATGTTTATTACGATAATATGGTATCGATTGTAAAACAATTGTTTAATCTTAGTAAAGAACTAGACCTAGCCGATAAAAAAATAGTAGCTTTACAAGAAAAATTAAAACATACAAAATCTATTACCGAAAAAGCTTGGTTGAAACGAAAACTTATGCAAATGATGAAATAATTGATTTATCAGTTGCTTTTTCATTCCTGGGTTTGGATTTTTGATTTTTTCCTGCTGACTGGAGAGGTTTGATTCTTGAAATATGATTTTTGATTCTTTTTCTGCTGACTGGAGAGGTTTGATTTTTGATTCTTGAAATATGATTTTTCATTTTTTTTACTGATGATTTATTAGTAGAGAAAATTCATGAATTTTCTCTACAGGGCGGCAGGTAAATTAATCGCTGATCCATAGTAACATTTTCTATTTATTTAAAACAAAAACATGGCATCTGTTAATAAAAGATACGTATTGAGTAAACGTCCCGTTGGGCTTCCCGATGAAGGGACTTGGACCTTAGCAACCCCTGAAATTCCAACTGTTGGTGAGGGGCAAATATTGGTGCAGCAGCATTATATCTCGCTCGATCCTGCTATGCGGGGATGGATGAATGATGTGCGTTCGTACATACCGCCTGTGGCTATTGGCGAGGTGATGCGTGCAGGAACTGTAGGACAAGTTATTGCAGCTAATAATCACCCTAAATTTAAGGTAGGCGATTATGTAACTGGCTGGGGCGGTGTGCAACAATACAGTTTAAGCGATGGTAAAGGTTATTATACCGTTGACCCTAAATTAGCTCCCCTACCCGCTTATATTGGCACTTTCGGGATGCCTGGCATGACGGCGTATTTTGGGATTTTAGAAGTTGGTAAAATTAAGGAAGGGGAAACGGTTTTAGTATCGGGTGCAGCAGGGGCTGTTGGTAGTGTAGTAGGGCAAATTGCTAAAATTAAGGGCTGCCGTGTAGTAGGTATTGCTGGCGGTGCTACCAAGTGTACATACCTAGTAGAAGAATTGGGTTTTGATGCAGCTATTGATTACAAGGATACCAACACTTCTATACACAAAGCGATTAAAAATACTTGTCCTGATGGCGTAGATGTTTATTTTGACAATGTAGGTGGTGCCATTTTAGATGCTGCCCTAACTCGCATTAACCGACATGCACGCATTGTTATTTGTGGAGCTATTTCGCAGTACAATAATACTACGGCTATTAAAGGACCTAGTAATTATTTGTCGTTGCTAGTAAATAGAGCTAGGATGGAAGGCATGGTTGTATTAGATTATGCCCCACGTTACAAAGAAGCAGCACAGCAAATGGGATTGTGGGCCATGCAAGGTAAACTAAAAAGCAAGGAAGATATTTATGAGGGCATCGAAAATTTCCATGCTACTTTTTTACGCTTGTTTAGCGGGGAGAAAATGGGGAAATTGGTTTTGGGGGTTTTGGAGTAAACAAAACAATCTTAAATAACGGAAACTAGAGGAAACACCGTTTTTCATTATCTTTAAGCCCGTTCGCCTCACATTTAGACTACACTCAATGACCAGTGAAGTATTTTTTTCATACTTTAATTGCTAGTTCACATTAAATAATAAAAAGCCTTGACAAAACAGTTTCAAAAACTGCTTATCAAGGCTTTCTTTTGTCGGGATGACTGGACTTGAACCAGCGACCCCTCGCCCCCCAGACGAGTACTCTACCGGACTGAGCTACATCCCGAAATGATTATTAAACTATTTGAATGGCTATATAGTTTTATTGTTAAATGCCTGTAAAAGACAGCTACCTCACGCATTCTATAAAGACACTTTATACCCTAATTCAAAACAGTTTGCAAATTTAACAATTCTGTTTATATCCAACCAATTATTTGGCAACTTTGTTCCTTTCGATGCTTCATTTATTTTTTTATCGTTGCTATTCAGCATTCAACTATGCTCAGTGAAGTGAAATGAAAAAACAATCGCACATACTGGTCTGATTTATTTATCCTTTTTCCCTTTTCTCTTATCATTTATCATTTAAAAATAAAAAGCCCGCAAAACATTTTACTGTTTTGCGGGCTTTGTTTTTAGCTTTTAATTTCATTCGAAATGAAGGATAATTAATAGTAGAAAGCAACTCCGAAAAATCGGAGTTACTATCTATTTATAATTATTCTTATTCTACTACGAAACGAGTAGTGCTTACGCTGTCTCCATCGTTGATAGAGATGAAGTAAGTACCTACAGGATAAGTGCTAACGTTGAACGAAGTTTGGTTTGCACCTTGGTTCGCGTCAACAGTAGCTGTATCAATTAACTTACCTGCTACGTTGTATATTTCAAATGCAACTGCTGTAGTTTTAATAGAAGAGTAAGTTACATTTACAACTGTAGATGCAGGAACAGGATAGATATTAACAAATCCTAAACCAGACTCTCCTCTTACTAAGGTAACTGTACCGTGGTAAACGGTTGTACCATCAAAATCAACAGCAAATAATCGGTAGTAGTTAATACCTGCTTCAGCGTCTTTGTTTAAGAAGCTGTAGTTAGATACAGTAGAAGTTGTACCAGCACCTTCTGCTACGTCGATTACGTTGTAGTTATCACCATCAGTAGAGTGTTCTAAGATGTAGTGACTGTTGTTTAACTCAGAAGCAGAAACCCACTTCAATAAGTCACCGTCAGTTTCTACAGAACCGTCGAATGTTAATAATTCAACTGATACTTTCGTACAAGCTACGTCATCTTGTCCAACTTCAATAGTTGTTTGCGCTGCATCTGTTACTGCGAGTAAGTATGGGTTACCATCAGGAATGATAACTTGGATAGAACCAGCTTCATTCAATACATCGTTGTAAACAGGGCTAGAGATAGTATAAGGAGCAACACCACCGTTAATGGTAACTACTAAAGTATAAGTACCTGTAGAACCAGAACCAGAACAATCTACATAATCAACAACAGATAAGTCTTCGATAACTGTTACATCTGGCTCTTGTACAAATACAATTACAGGAACTGTAATGCTTTGTCCAATAGCATCTGTAATTTCGTAAACGAATTGGTCTTCACCGAAGAAGCCAGTATTAGGAACATAAGTGAATGTGCCATCAGGGTTTAAGGTAACCGTACCGTTTTGAGGTTGTGTAAATCCAGTAATTTGGATGTCCATACCGTCATCATTGTCTGTTACTTCAAATGTAATTGGCGTATCAGCTAAAGTAAGCTCATCATCCATTTCTCCGTCAATACCACAAGCTGTAGTAGGTACAACAACTGTTTCAGTTACTTCACATAAACTACCATCACTATCAACACTTACTGCAATAGTAACACCGCCTGGGAATGGCATTCCGCTTACGTCAGAAATTACAGCAGTTAATGGAGGCGTACCAGTTAAAGTACCGCTAAAGAATGGGAAGTTTAAGGAGTAAGAACCAAATCCTGTAATAGCAGGAGCACCACCAGCAACTTCAGCTTGAATTAAGTAACCACCTGCACTATCATCACAGAATGCGATTAGGTCAAGTGTTAACTCAGGAGCAACTTGAATCATAATAGGACCGTCTACATCAAACCCTTCGTCAGAGCCAGCTAATGAAGCGATAGCACCTGCATTACCAGGAACTTCCCCTAAAGGACCACAAGTATTAACAACCCAAGCGTTATAAGTACCACCAGGAACAGCAGTAAAGAAACCACCTTCGTTTAAGTATTCAACATTACCAGTGTCTGGGTCAGATAATGCAAAGATAGTGTTTGCACTAGTGTTGTTACCGCTAGTAGTCATTTGAATACCAATAGTAGTACAGAACAATTCACCAGAACCAGGTAAGTTAACGTTTAAGTTACCAGCTTCAGCAATACAAGCAGGAGGAGCACAAGTAAAGTTACCTGTTACTGTTACGTCGTTACATAAGCCACCACTACCTACAATAAAGGTATATGGAGATCCACAAGGTACATCTGTAACATATTGTACACCAGAAACTGGGTTACCGTTTACAGTATAAGAGTTCGTACCACCAGTCATATCTAAAGTAACTGAGTAGAAACCGTCATTAGAAGAATCAGTTGCATTATTGTTCACAGAAATAGGAGCAATAACTTGAATAGTTACAGAACCACTAGTTCCACAATCACCACCAGTATCATAGCTAAGCGTGTAGCTACCAGGACCTGGCGGAATAAATACAGTACCACTTACACCAGTACCAGACCAGTTAGCAGTAGGTAAAGTAATTGGGTTGAATGAACAAACACTAGCAGGAATACCAGCTAAGTTAATATCAGTACTATCTTGTACAGTAATAGTTCTTGTGCCAGTTTGTGCACAATCACCACCTGTATCGTAATTTATAGTATAAACACCAGGTGTTGCACCAACAAAGTTATTACCACTTACACCGTTACCAGACCAAGTAGCACCTGCAGGTAAAGAAACTGTTTCACCAACACAAGCTACAGAAGCTACAGTAGGATTGTATGGTGTAGGAGCAGTAACATTAATACCAACAGTACCAGAAATAGGACATGCACCTGTAGTTGTATAGTTTAAGTTATAGAACCCAGGAGTTGTAGAACTAAATGTATTTCCAGTTACACCGTTACCTGTCCAGTTAGCTGAAGGTAAGGTTATAGAACCACCACAAGCAACAGAAGAAGCAATGCTATTAGTGTCGATAGTATCAGTAGCAGTAACACCAATTGTTACTGTACCTGTACCACCACAAGCACCAGCAATTGTCCAAGTTAAAGTATAAGAACCAGCAGTATTAGAAGAGAATAACGAACCGCTTACGCCGTTGCCAGACCATGTAGCACCGCCAGGTAAACCTACTGTTTCACCAGCACATACGTTGTCAGGAATACCACTTACATCAATAGTACCATTTGCAGCTACATTAATTATTACAGAACCAGTTTGTGCACATGCACCACCAGTATCGTAGCTTAAGGTATAAGAACCAGCACTTGCACCAACAAATGTGTTTCCAGTTACACCATTACCAGACCAAGTAGCACCTGCAGGTAAAGGAACTGATTCGCCAACACATGCACTAGCAGGAATAGAACCACCAGGATTGAATGGAGTTGGAGCATTAACAGTAACACTTACAGTACCAGAACTAGAACATCCACCTGTAGTGGTATAGCTTAATGAGTAATTACCTGGAGTTGTAGAACTAAAGGTATTACCACTTACACCGTTACCTGTCCAAGTAGCACCACTAGGTAAAGTAATTGTTTCGCCACAATCAATAACAATAGGGAAAGGTGTAACATCAACTACATCCCCAGCTACAACCGTAATTGTGTGTGTACCAGTACCGCCACATTCTCCACCAATAGTCCAAGTTAATGTGTAAGAACCAGGAGCAGTGTTAGAGAATAATGAACCAGCAACACCGTCACCAGACCAAGAAGCACCACCAGGTAAACCTACTGTTTCACCAGCACATGCACTATCAGGAATACTAGAAGTATCAAGTGTCGCATTATCTGATACGTTAATAGTTACAGAACCTGTTTCACCACAAGGGCCATCAGCAGCATAATCAATTGAGTAAGAACCAGCACTTGATGCGCTAAACGTTCCACCATTTACACCATTACCAGACCAAGAAGCACCTGTAGGTAAAGTAACTGATTCGCCAACACATACACTAGCAGGTACGCCAGAAGTATCGTAATCAGGACCGTCATTTACTAAGATACTTACAGAACCAGTATCGCCACAAGGACCATCACCAACATAAGAAAGGTTGTATAAACCAGGCGTTGTAGAAGTGAATGTAAGACCACTTACACCGTCACCTGTCCATGTAGCACCTGCTGTTAAAGTAGCAGAACCACCACAATCAATAGAACCTGGGATACCAGAAACGTCAATTGTTGTACCACCATTAACGATAATAGTTACAGAACCGGTGTCACCACAAGGACCATCAGCTACATAGTTTAATACGTATGAACCAGGCGTTGTAGAACTGAATGTATCACCAGTTACACCAGAACCTGTCCATGTAGCACCTGCTGTTAAAGTAGCAGAACCACCACAATCAATAGAATCTGGGATACCAGAAGTGTCTAATACATCACCTGCATTAACGATGATAGTTACAGAACCAGTATCGCCACAAGGACCATCAGCTACATAGTTTAATACATATGAACCAGGCGTTGTAGAACTGAATGTATCACCAGTTACACCGTTGCCAGACCATGTAGCACCTGCTGTTAAAGTAGCAGAACCACCACAATCAATAGAACCTGGGATACCAGAAGTGTCTAATGGAGTAGCTCCATCAACAGTAATACTTACCGTACCTGAAGTAGCGCAAGTTCCTGTAGTAGTATAATCTAATGAATAAGCACCAGGAGTAGTAGAACTAAATGTAGAACCAGTTACACCAGTACCTGTCCATGTAGCATCTGCTGGTAAATCAACAGAGGCACCACAAGCAACATTGGCAGGAATGCCAGTAGGCGCAACATCGTTAGCATTTACAGTAATAGTAACAGATCCAGAAGCTGCACAAGAACCACCAGTTGTGTAGTTAATTGTGTAATCGCCAGGCATACCCATCATAAAGTTGCTACCAGTAACACCTGTACCAGACCAAGTAGCACCACCAGGTAATGCAACATTTTCGCCAGCACAAACTGCAGCAGGAATTCCAGAAACATCAACGGTTGTGTTACCACTTACAATTTCAATTTCTTGGCTTCTAATGTTATCGTTATCATCATCTAAACAAGCTAAATCATCTGTAGCATCATCTGCTTCAATTGGGTGATAGTTCGTAACATCGTAAGTTACGTCAATATCAATATCAGCTAAACCAGATGGGTCCATTTGCCACCAAGGGTCATCCCAATCAGTAGTGTTCATTGTAATAGGACCATCCGTTAAGTTAGCACCAAATAATGGAGCAGGAGTTTGAGCATCTAAAGATGTATGGAAGTTACCCGTAGGTACACATTGCATATAGTCGATAGTTACGGTCATCGTAACAGTATATGTTTCTGGTGTTTTAACTAAAGCTTGACAAGTATCAGAAGCTGCACCGCCACAAGGAGGAGAAGGATCATTTTCTGTTACTTCACCACCATAAATATAAGCAGATAAGTTGCTTACATTATAAACTGTTTTACCTTCAGAAGTACACTCACCGATGTAACAATCGTTGTCTGGTGTGTTTTCACCATTACCATCACCAAATGTTTCTTCGTAAAGACCGTCATCACCTACATCTTGGTCACCACCGTTGTTATCATCAGCAGATAAGCCTAAGTCGATATACTCCCCAGCGATACAGTAGTTATCAGAACCACAATCTAAGGTTGTATTATCGTTTTCGTCCCAAGCATTACCACAGTTATCAGCATTGATTAAGAAAGTATACACTTGGAAATCGCCGCTATTACCAGTACCAATTTCAACTTCTACTGTATGACTTGTAATGATTGCATTATTAGGTAAGATACCTGTATAAGTATAACCATTAGCGTCTAAGCCAGTTGTATTATTTTGTAATAAAGAAGTTAAGTCTAAGTCAAATGCATCTAAAGGAGCAGGTACGAAGTAGTCTGTGTCTAAGTAACAGTTGTAATGACCGATAGAGTTACTGAAATCGAAGATTTCATCGTTACCACCAAATTCGTAATCACAAGCAGGAACAGAAACGTTACCACCATTGTATACTAATGCCCAAACAGTACCGTCATCACCACAAGCTGCACAATCAGTTGGGAAGCCAGGTAATTCAGAACAGCTCATTAATTGGATAGAACGTAAGTCACCAATTAAGCTATTTTGCGTAGTATCAATTGGGTTAGATGTTAACTGCTCAAATGGACCAGCTTCAGAGAAGTCTTCTTCAGACTCTACACATAATTTGCCACCCCAGCTTAAGAAGTCAATTTTCTCACCGTTACATTTGTTAATCAGACCAATACCACCAATCGTATCAGGAAGGTTTAATATTGGGAACCAACGAGAACCAGCAGTTGTGTTTTCATCAACACCAGTAAAGCAATCATCATCACGATCCCATGGGAAAGTATTAGGAGCAAAAGGACCAGCATCAATGTCTGGATCGAAACGGAAGTCACCATCAACATCTACATAAATACCAGTAGTTGCTGGTTGGTTAGATACTGCGTACCAACCTTCGTTATCGTCTTGAGCAGGGTTAATACCATCGTAGTATGGGTAACCGTCAATTTCTGAAGCAGTTTGCCATTCGTAATATTCCCAAGTAGGAACATACATTAAGTGACCATCAGGAATTGCAGCACCAAAGTCATCATCATTAACAGAACCGTATAAATCAATGAATACGTCATTAGTAACATCTTGTTCTACTAATTCACCATCTTCATTAATCCAAGCTACGTCGTGCGCTAAAGCGTTAGAACAGCTTAAAGAGTCAGCATCAACGTGGTTGCTATATACAACTAATTGGTAGCAAGATAAATCTGTACCGATAGGAGCTGAGATTTCAACACCTTCACAAATCCAAGCTTGTTCGTAAGCATCGTCTTCGTTGTTAAATGGCGTTTCATTGTCATCTACATAGTTGTATAAGATACAGTGATCGTCAGAAGCGTCTTCATTGTACTCGTACCAACGGTAGTGTATTTCTGTAATTGCAGGTGGTTTAACATTTTCCGTAAATGTTTCCGTGTGCGTTACATCGAAAGAACCTTCGTAGTGGTACGGTTGGATATAGTGTACTTCGTCGTTAATTAAGTCTGTTAAGCTGAAAGGAGCTTCAGAGCTACAAATAGGCTCTTTTGGTGCGTGCCAATCTTCTTCGATGTCCATTAATACAACTAAGCTAAATGGAGCAGCAGCAGAAGAACCACATGCGTTTACAGTTTGGTAACCGAACGGTACTGTATAAGTAGGATTAGTACAGTTAAACTTAACTAAACCTTCATCAAGACCATCAGGATCTGCATTTTCATTATCAACACCAGCTTCCTCTAAAGGATTATCTTCGTAAGAATCGCCTTGAATTTGGTTAACAGCAAATAAAGACCAGCATAAACGGTCTAAGTCTAAGATGTCACCATCAGGAGCGATGTAATCGTAGTAGAATTCGTCTCCACCTTCTTCGGTAAGACCCCAGTTAATTACACCAGCGTTACCATCGTGGCCACTATCTTGACCTACTGCGTCAGAATCGAAAGCATCGTTATCATAATCACCACCATCTTGGTAGTCTAATTCTGCATCATCAATGTTTGGAACAACCCAACATCCGTTAGTGAATTGTAATGAACGGTCTTCTTCGTCTTGGTCAACTACGTTAATATCAATTGATACCATACCAGCAGCAGGACCATCACAGCTAGAGAAAATACCTAAGTTAGTATTGTCAGCAATACCGTAACCGATAAATTGAACAACTGCATCGTTGTGATTGTAATCGTATTGATCCCAATCTACATCGTTATAGCTACCACCAGTAGCAGTTACATTGTTTCCATCAATATCTTCTGCTTGGCAAATGTTAACTAAAGCAATACCTGCAGCACCTTCTAAGATGTCCCAAGTTGGGTCAAATGCGATAGCCGCATAACCTTGACCTGTAGCATCCGTCATAATACCATCAGGACCTTCAGCGATGATGTCGATACCTTCTACACCACCTTGCCATGGATCAGTATATTGATAATCTTGAGCAGCAACAACGTTACCGATATTAGGATCATCTTGAGTAGTACCCACGATACCTTCTAAAGGAATAACACCGTATACTCTACCACTTGATTTACCAGCACCTACACCGCCATCAATTGGCGTATTACCTGCACCACTTAAATCAGACTCATCTGTACGATCATAGAAGAATAATGCGTAGCAAGAAAGGTCTGTACCTACAGGAGCAGTAATTTCTACAAATTCTTGGTCGTTAGAACCATCATATTCAATCTCAGAGATGAATGGACGGATAGCACCTAAAGTGAAGTAACCACCAGTATTATCATTAGGATCGAAAGCAATACCTTCGTCAATATATTCTGTTAAGTCGATAGAGAAATCATCTTCAGATTGACATACAAAAGCAGTACCTACAGAAGCAGCTTCTGCTAAACTAGTAACCGTAATTACTTGAGAGAATACGTCTTCACAATCGCCACTACCTACTGTGTAAGTAATTGTTACGTTGATATTTTCCTCCATAGGAGCAGTGAAAGTATTACCACTAATTGTTCCTTCGTGAGGAGCAGCAGCAGCAAATACACCACCTGGAGTAGAATTAGGAACTAAGTATCCTGCTAAGTCAATTGTTTCACCAGGACAAACAGAACCAGGAAGGTCAAACTGAGCGTCTGCACCATCAATAATTGTTAATTCGAAAGTAGCAGTACCACCACAAGCACCATCAATAGTATAAGTAATGGTTACTGGGCTAACTAAACCTCCCGTGTTAGGGAAGAAAGAGTTACCTACAATACTACCAGCAGGACCACTAAATGTACCACCTTGGCTGCTTACAAAATCTGTTAAGTTAACAGTTGTATTGCTACATACCATACCATCATTAGTTGTTAAATCGTTTGCATCAGCAACTAATACTTCTTGGTCGTAAGAACAAGTTGTACCAGGTACCGTGTGGATAATAGTATATAAACCAGAAGCGTCTGCATCAATAGTAACTGTTCCGTCACCATTATCAGTATGAGGTAAAGTACCTGTTATATCACCAGCAGCAACAAGAGGATAAGTTGCACCAGCACAAACTGTTTCTGGGAAATCAAGAACAGCAACATCACCGCTGTATATCGTAACCATCATTGTTTGAGATGTTGGGTCGCATAAGCTACCTTCACCTACCCAATAAGTAACCTCTACATCAACAGAAGTTGCACCAGCAAAATCAATGCTAGCAACTACTAAGTAGTTACCATCTAAAGTACCATTATCAACAGACCATGTACCACCTTGCGTAGTTACACCTTCTTCATATAAAGCTTCTAAGTCTAAGTTACCATCACCTGCACAATGCGGAGCAGATAAAGGAGCTAAAGTAGCGTCTAAGCTTTCTAATACGATAACTACTTCTTCGTGGTAGTTTTCGCAAATCATATCATCATCATTAGTAGCATCACAGCTTTGCGTAGTAAACATTACCGTTACTTCATCATAAGCAGCTAAGTCGATACCTAAATCAGCGTTAGTTGTACAGAAAGAGTAGTAACCGTAAGTTGAACTATAGTTACCAGCATCATCGAAAGGTTCTGCATCAAAAGTTAATGCCCAATCAGTAATGTCTGTACCTGTTTCGTGTAAGAATATAGCGAAGTCACCTTGCGTATCAACCGCACGAGCAACTTGTACAATTTCGATATTAATTTCAGAACCAGCAGCATTTGTTTCTAAGTCATAAACAAACTCAACTGCTTCACATTCTTCAAATAAGCTAAAGAAGTATTCTGTAGCTGTACCTTCAAAACCAGCAGCAGCAGCAGCAGCAGCATAAGAAGCTTCAACAGCATCAGATAATTGACCACCAACAATAATTTCAATATCGTTTACAAAGTGATTATCTGCACCACTTCCTGTATTACCGTCAATATCTGTTTCATCATTAACAGATACGATAACAACGCCACCAGGACCTGTAATTGTATAACCATTATGGTCACCTTGAGAAGTTGCGCTTAATGGAATTTGAGCATAATCATAGTCTAATGCTAAATCATCAAAGTAGATGTTAGCAGCTAATGCATTATCAGGAATAGTAACTGTTGAAGTTAAACCAGTTGGTACAGCAGTACCGTCAGGAGCCGAATCGTTGCCACTAC
>JAHDBT010000001.1:0-8035 GCA_020630215.1 Bacteroidota bacterium | reverse complement strand
GAAGTTAAACCAGTTGGTACAGCAGTACCGTCAGGAGCCGAATCGTTGCCACTACCAGTTAAACCATCCCAAGTAGGTAATAATTCAGGTAACGTAGTTTCAGGAACTAATAAGAAACAGTCGTCAGCAGTAGAACATACTTCATTAGCACATTCGTTAGCAGTAACAACTAATTGGTTTCCAACTAAACCACCTTCAGTAACATCAGTAGCTACACAGAAAGCTGGGTCTGGACCTTCTACTACTGTAATAGTACCTGATGCACATTCTTCGCAGAATTCAGGAATAGGAGCAGTAAAGCAGTAAGTAACCTCATGGTCGCCAACGCCTAAAGCAGCAGGATCAAAGAAACCATCTACGCTTTCAAAACCACCGATAGTCCAAGTACCGCCTGCAGGAGCTCCATTTTCAGGAGAAGTTAAGAAGAAGGCAGCATCGTATTCACATACCATACTAGGAAGGTCTACAGTTGGATCAGGATTAGCAGGATCAACAACTTCAAACGTTTCTTCTACAACAGTTGCACAAGTACCATTGTCTTGCATCCATCTAACAGTGATGAAGCGGTCACCAGCATCGTTAGCTAAAGTTAAAACAGTACCATTAATCGCATCTCCAGCAGCTTCGCCACCAACAAGTGTGAATGCGCCAGAGGCATCTACATCATCACCAGTTAAGAAAGTACTTAATTCAAATCCAGCAGTACCATCTGCATCTACCACACAAATATGGTCAGGAAGATCGAAGAAAGTATCATTGTGCTCGTCTTTAATTGTAATAGTTGCTTGGTCAGAACCAATACAAGTATCATCAGTTGGGTCACCATCGTTACCAACTGTATAAGTAACAGTAACTGTTAAATCGAAGTTATCGCCATCAGCATCATAGGTTAAGATGTCGCCAGAAACAGAAACATCTGCTGGATCGCCATTAGCATCAGTAGCACTGTCTAATGTAAACACACCACCTGGAGTAGTAGTTGGGTCTGCTGAAGAATCTAAGAATAAAGCCGTTAAGTCGAATGCTTCAGAAGGAGACGCACAAATAGTACGGTCTTCGATAGTAGCAACAATATCTTCTACAACAGTAATATTAACTACATAAGTTTGCTCACAGCTTGGGTAACCAACGGTTAACTCCACAGCATGCACACCAACACCTGCAACAGCAGGATCAAAACTTGCAGTACCAGTACCATCTAAGTTATTGGTAACACCAACACCTGCGAAACTAATATAATCATCTGCCTCTGTAATTTCATTAACAGGGTCAAATTGAGTTTCTAAAGCATCAAATTGGTCAATATAAGTTTGTGTCATCGGGTCCATTAATAATATAGTATCCGAGGTAACACATACGGTAGCATCTGGGAATGTAGGGTAGAAGTTTGGATATACGTTTACAATCTCATCTTCTGCTACATAACAATCATCATAAGCACTATCGCCTATAATTTCGCCGTAGTTATTAATTATATAAGAAATAAGGTGCTGTCCAGGACCTGCTATGTACGGGTCAAATACTGCCACACCACTCATGCTAGACTCATCAATTACATCACCTGGTAATGCAGGAATAGCTGCAAAATCAAATGGTTCGATATAATAAGTTTGGTTATTATAGTATACTACGTTACGAATACCTAAACCTGTAAAAGTACCAGGTACAGTAGCAGGAGGAAGTCCAGGAACTGGGTTTCCAGATTCGTAGATAGAATTTTCCCAAATAATATTAGGTGGATCTGATAAACAGTAGTTACCACCTAAGCCTAAGATGTCGAAGTCTGGTAGGTCTAAGACATCAGAGTAAACTAATGTACAACCATCAGCGTTTGCAAATTCAACAAACCAAGGTTCGTCTTCTACTACTTGGATGAATAAGTCTGCACCACCAGGAACAATAGTAGAACCAAATGGGAAAGTAACGCCAACAGACTCAACAATTTCGAAGTTACTTCCTGCAGGAGTTTGCGCAATATTAATCATTGCATAAGCAGTTGCATTATCTTCGTCTGTTTGGTCGTTGTTACATTCGTAACCTACAAATGTAAAAGTAGCACCACAATCGTCTGGAGCTGGAGTTTCAACAGGTAATACGGTAACAGAAAATGCTACGTCGTAAGTACTACCGTCTCCACCGTCAAAACCAGCACCGCCACTTACTCCACCAAAAGGAATAGCATAAGTACCAGGAACTGGTTGTCCAGTAACTGCATCAACAGTAACGAAGTTGTACCAGCTAACTGTTAAAACTGCATCTACAAAAGAGTCATCGGCATTAACACCGCAATCGAGGATGCCAGTATCATTTGATAATAAATCTCCACAATCGTTTTCAAACGCTTGGAAGATTGGGTTAAAGTCAGAAGCAGGCAAATTGGCACCTGAGTTTACAACT
Organism: Bacteroidota bacterium; assembly: GCA_020630215.1. Taxonomy (GTDB): domain Bacteria; phylum Bacteroidota; class Bacteroidia; order Chitinophagales; family UBA2359; genus JAHDBT01. Next base: position 5,638 of record JAHDBT010000001.1, on the reverse strand, counting down.
TGGAAGCCAACGATATCATCTAAGGCAATTCCTACGTTGTAATCATTTACATAAGTACCTGTATTAGGGCCAAAATCTTCTGGCAAGGTATAAGCATGACCTGCCACGACGAAGCCATAATCGCCGCCGTCTTCTGCTTGACCTAAGCCACACTCATCTGTTATACCGGGCAAAACATCCCCGCAAGGATAATCCCAGCTCAAGTCTGTTACTTCCAAGACCACTATGTAGTCATTAGTAGCTACCTGAGCATTTACTTGGTTGGCAACCGTGTTGCCTAGAACGAATGTGCAAAGGAAGGCAAACAGGTACCTTGTCCATGCGTGACTCGTTTTTGTCAGTATTATTTTTCTCATGTTAAAAAAAATTTTTTTTTGTGAACCTAACTTAAAATTTTTAATGTTTAATTTCGTTTTTTTATCGTTATTTGTTGTTTCTCTTTTCAAGCACTTCTTTTAAAAGCGGCAAGCGAGTATGCGTTTCCCTACCATCTTCATCGCTGGTAACAGAAATGCCTCCCGCATCTTTGTATTCTTGATAAGTTAACTCGATGGCTTTTCCGTTCTCATCTTGTACCACCATCGTTCTAGGAGTTTTGCTGCTAAAATCAACATTTAATAACTCTTTTGCTTCTTTCAAGAGTTTCACCTTTCCAGGATCATCTTTGTACTGTTTAAGTGCTTTCTGCAGCACTGCCACATCTTTCGCTTTTTGGTCAACTTGCTTACCTCCATTGTCAGCAATTCCGCTTGCAATAGTTTGCTTATTATCGGACTTACTGCCATCGTTGGCACTTAGCTGCACCCAAATGATAGTCACCAAAAGTATCAGTACGAAAACCGACAGGACTTTTAGTTTCGGAGCATTCTTCATGGATGTTCAATTGTATTTAGTTAAATAATCGTAACACTACACCGCTAATAATTTTGAAATCGTTTACCGCTCGACTTCTATATTTTTAGATTGAAAATGAATAGCTAGATATAATTCACAAACTCGTTCAAATATGCCTTTCCCCTTAATTTGAGGTTAAATTACCTACAAATGTACAACTATTGTCAATAAACAAGGACTTTTTTAGGAAAAAAAAAACAAGTTTATTAACAATATAACATTGAAATGAAAATAGCACACAAAATTGATGGTTTTGTGAACATAAGATTGCGGATAACAAAGTGTGAAGGTGAAATTAAGCTTAGATGCATAATTTATATGCAATGCAAATATAGCCATATTAATTAAAACTCAACTTGCAATGTTCTTTTTTTTTAGTTTGAGCTTTAAATATTATGCCGATACCTCAATAAACACTAGGGGAAGGCTAAGAGTTTTTGCAGGTTTTAGTCCTGCTTTCATAAGCCTCCTTGAAACTTTCTTTAGTATCTTCTGGCAATCTTTCTTGCATTTTAAAATAGGTTTTATCAACCCGTGATTTGCAACTTCTAGTTCCCGCTTTATCCTTTATTTTTAAACAATTACAATATTGTTCTGCTAATTTTAATCCTCGCTGCTTCATTACCTCACTAGGCCTTATATTTCGTGCTTCTTTGGCCTTTTCCCTTAAATTTTTCTTACGTTTCTCCAATTCAGAAACATCGGTTTGGTGACTTTTCGCTTTTGAAGCCGTATTGTTCGTACTGCGCTCGGCACCATCATTAGCGCAAGCAGTTATCACAAAAAAGCCTAACAATAAGGCATATACATATAATCTCATAAACTAATAAATCTATTATAAAGAACAATTTGGATTAAGTTTTCAATAGCGAAAAGTGGAAAGATACACAAAGTTACAAAATTTATTCGCATTAAGTTCTAAGGAATAGCAAAAAAATAATGCATTGACTTTTACTTCCTATTTTTCCAGAAACCTTGCCTAGCAAATAAAACCGTTCTGTATTTAAGCGTTTAAAGGCTTTGTTCAAGGAAAACAACCCTTATAATTGTACATAAGCTGAAGTAGGTAATCCCCCTATTCTAATTCATTGAACTAACTTTCGTAGGGAAAAACAGTGCCAGACTATGCCCAAATACAAAATTATGAGAAAGGAATGACAATTTTACTAAGGGATTAAATAGCTTGTGCCTTATTTACCTAATTCGCCACAATATCGTTAACACAATATAAGTAGGTACTTTTAATTGAACACTATCTAAAAAAAAAAATGACCTAAGCATTAAATTTACTTAGTTAAGTATTGTATTGTAGCCTCATTTCTATTAAAAAAAAAAAACACATTTAAACACCTAACAAATAACAAACATTGCCATTTTATTAGGAATAAAAATTAAAATTCACTAAAAAAATAGTTTCTTAAAAGCAGACAAGTCAAAGCATTGCGAATGACAGTTTAATGACACTCGTTTTTTACCTTTCCAAGTAGCGAGGCTTGTTGCGCTTACAACTTATCAAAAAAGCATTCATAAACATTAAAATTAGCTGCAAAAAAAACGTTTTCACACATTCACAGTCGCTTATTATCAATATATAGCATACCTAACAACAGGCATTTTATCAATTAGTATTTAGTCATAATCAAAAAAAACACCCTATTTTCTATTGTTATGTGTATGTCTTAATTTGCTCGTTTTCATAAAAGCTAACCTATTGATTGTTAAATATTTAAACGTTAGTACATTTTCACAAAAGCTTTTTTTTTCGGCTCATTTTTAAGTTTCCCCATCGTTTATTTGCCCTTTTCGCCCACTTTTAGCCTAAAAAAGCAGCATATTGGAAATTTGTTGTTCAAAAATTACTTTATCTTTAAGGAATCCTTAATAGTTTACAGATGATTTCGTATTTTTGTTCTCGTTTTTTAATACAAAATCTATTTAAAGCATAAAAATGTTAAACTTAGTATTATTTGGCCCTCCAGGAAGTGGGAAAGGCACACAAGCCGCTTATTTAGTAGATAAATATCAATTAAAGCATATTTCTACTGGCGATTTATTGCGAGAAGAAAAAGCAAAAGGAAGCGAACTTGGATTAGAAGCCAAACGCTATATGGACGCAGGAAAACTAGTGCCTGATGAAGTAGTTATTGGCATGATTGGTGGCGTTTTAGATAACAACGTTGGACAGGTAAAGGGTTTCATTTTTGATGGGTTTCCTCGTACAGTTGCACAAGCAGAAGCACTGGACACTTTGCTTACCCAAAAAGGAACGTCTATTACCCAACTACTAGCCTTACAAGTAAGCGAAGAGGAATTGGTGAAACGCATCCTAAACCGTGGTTTAACCTCTGGACGTGCAGACGATACAAATGAGGAAACCATTAGACAAAGAGTAAGCGAATACAATAACAAAACCTCACTCGTGGCTGGACACTACGACGAACAATGTAAGTTAACCAATATAGCGGGAGAAGGTAGTATAGAAGAAATTACTACCGCCTTATGTGCTGCTATTGATAGTCAAGTAGCATAGCATAAGATGTCCATACTTGTCTAGCTTATTTACATTATGCTTAGACATTCTTAAACACTATCTTATCTTACAAAGTGAATGGCCTAAGTTTTTATAGCTAAAGCCATTCACTTTTTTTATGCAGTACGCTTTACACTGTACTCGCTATTATAATAATTGGTAAGTTTAAAATAATTGCTAGCAATTAAAACTGTCCATCATTAAATCACAGCTTAGACATTAACCTGATAATGGAAAAAAGTAATTTTGTAGACCATGTAAAAATTTGTTGCCGATCTGGTAAAGGCGGTGCAGGGAGTGTACACTTTAGGAGAGAAAAATCTGTTGAAAAGGGTGGACCTGATGGTGGCAATGGTGGCCGTGGTGGACACATTATTTTACGAGGCAATAAACAGTTATGGACACTTATTCACCTTAAATACCGCAAACACGTAATTGGTAAGTTTGGCCACAATGGCAGCAAACAAAATAGCTCTGGAGCCAATGGGGAAGATATAATTTTAGACGTGCCATTAGGTACTGTTGCCAAGGATGCTGAAACAGGAATTGTTCATTGTGAAATTAATGAGGATGGACAAGAAGTGATACTGGTAGAAGGTGGACGGGGTGGACTAGGCAACTCCAATTTTAAATCGGCAACCAACCAAACACCTCGATATGCACAACCTGGCGAGCCTGGACGTGAAGAATGGAAAGTGTTGGAACTCAAGATATTAGCAGACGTTGGACTAGTAGGCTTCCCCAATGCGGGTAAGTCCACGCTGTTGTCTAGTGTTACCGCCGCTAAACCTAAGATAGCCGACTACCCATTTACCACCCTTGTACCCAACCTAGGTATTGTTTCCTACTACGACCATCAGTCTTTTGTGATGGCCGATATACCTGGTATTATTGAGGATGCCCATAAAGGTAAAGGTCTAGGACATCGTTTCCTTAGACATATTGAACGCAATGCGACCCTCCTATTTGTAGTGCCTGCCGACTCTAAAAACATTAAGCAAGAATACGAAGTGCTACTAAATGAATGTGCTGCATACAATACCGAGCTACTACATAAGGATAGGTTGTTGGCTATTTCTAAAGCAGATTTAGTAGATGACGAATTACAAGCTTTACTACAACCAGAAATCCCAACAGATATACCTCATATTTTTATTTCGGCAGTAACTGGTAAAGGTTTACCCGAACTAAAAGATATGATATGGACAAGCATTAACAAAAACATTGACGAAGTATAAACGCAGCTCATGTCTACCCAAAACCAAGTGTCCAAGTCTTCCAAGTCCATCTCTCTACAAAGTTGGTTGCTGTTATTTCTTATTTCAGCAATTTGGGGCAGTTCGTTTATTTTAATGAAAAAAGGCTTGCTTGTTTTTCCTCCTAGCCAAGTGGCTGCATTGCGTATTTTTATTACCCTACTGGCCATGCTGCCATTAATGCCTAGGTACCTTCCTAAATTTGAAAAAGCTAAATTACTGCCTGTACTAGGTGTTGCTTTAGCAGGTAGTGGTATTCCGCCTTTTTTGTTTACCATTGCCCAAACCCAAATTGATAGTGCCGCTGCTGGAATTTTAAATACCCTTACTCCCCTATTTACCCTACTGCTTGGCGTACTGCTATTTAACATGAAACTTACTTGGCAAAAAGTATTGGGCGTATCCATAGGCATGATTGGAGCCGTTAATTTAATTTTTCAGAAACCAACATCGGGCGATACCACCAATTATTTTTATGGCTTGTTTGTTATTTTAGCCGCCTTTCTTTACGGAAGCAGTGTTAACCTCATTAAAAACTATTGCCAAGATATTCATCCTATTACCCTTAATGCAGTTGCCTTTTTATTAATTGGACCCTTTGCAGGCATTTATTTATTTAGCACCAGCTTTATTCAAATTCTTTTTAATCAACCTGGCGCTTACCAAGCCTTTGCTTATATTTTGGTGCTTGCCATCATTTGTACTGCCTTTGCTAATATCCTCTTTTTTAAACTAGCGCAGCAAACCAATGCCTTGTTTGCATCTACGGTTACTTATATTATTCCTATTGTAGCATTAGTATGGGGTTTTATAGATGGCGAAATGATTAGTTGGACTTACCTCTTTGGTATGATTTTAATTTTAGGAGGTGTTTATTTGTCTAGCAAATCTTAGTAGAAAGTATAATAGACTTGTTACTCTTTAATAAACACTTATCTGAAAGTATCTTTTTCTGCTA
>JAHDBT010000131.1:13377-14945 GCA_020630215.1 Bacteroidota bacterium | reverse complement strand
ATGGTGCTTCGACTATCTGTTAAGCTATTATTGGTCGTTCAGGTAAGCTGTATTCAATCTGGAGATTGAATGTACAGATATTTCAAATTTCGTTTTGTTTGTTGTACGAGGCGTTTTTTGTTCTTTCCAGTTGCACTGGAAAGCCCTATTTTTAAGGTGTCGTAATTCATGGCGTATTGACGGGGGATTGGAGTTCTGGGCTTTCTAGTGCAACTAGAAAGAACAATTTACCACTTAAAAACCAACACCCGCCCCCCAATAAACAACAAATACTTCTCCACCACCTCATACCCCATCCTAGTAAGCGTCTCCGCATAGCCATCTACCTGCTTTTGGTATTTGGCTTTTAGTTTTGCATCTATATTATCAATATTTTGTACGGTTTTGTAGTCGATAATGGTGGCTTGGTTGTTTTGGAGGAGTACACGGTCGGGGATGGAGCGGCTTTGGTTTTGTAGGATAGAACGTTCGGCTAGGACTTCGTAGTGGGGGGAAAACCAGTTTTGTACGACGGGGACTTCGAATATTTTTTGGATGCGTTGTTTGATGGTGGCTTTGTCTTTGGCGGCGATGATGCCTTGTATTTGTAGTTGGCGTATTACTTTGTCGATGTCTTCTGTGCGTTCTAGTTTTTCTAGGACGGTGTGTATTTGTTGACCCATTTTAATGGCTTTGGATTGCTCGCCATCAAACAATAAAAAGAAACGTTCGGAATCGGTGCGGAGGGTAATGCGCTCATGATAATTATTGCTGATGTAGCTTTGTAAGGTGGTTAGCTCCTGTACTTCTTCTCCTTCTTTTTGCACTTTTGGATTAGCTGCTTCGGGCAGTTGAAATTGTTCGGCAGCGAAGTCGAAATGTTCTTGGTAGGGGAATAGGGCGTTGCCGAAGGTGGCATATAATAGGTGATGTACGCTGCTGATGCCGGTGGCGGTTTTGCCAGGTTTTTTGGTGAGGATGTAGAGGCGGTCGGTGGGGCGGGTGAAGGCTACGTAGAGGAGGTTGAGGTTGTCGATGTAGGAGTCTAGGAACTCTTGTTCGTAGTCGTGGGCGAAGTGGGATTGGCTGAGTTTTTCGCTCATGCGTAGGGGGATGGCTCCCATTTTGTTGTACGGGGGTTTGGGGCTGGAAGTCCATAGTATGCTGCCACCTTTGGGTTTTAATCCCCAATCACAAAAGGGCATTACTACAATGGGGAATTCTAATCCTTTGGATTTGTGGATGCTCATAATGGTTACGGCCTCCTCTCCTTCTGGTACTATTATGGATGTGTCTTGCGAGTCTTTGTTTTCGTTCCACCAAGCCAAAAAGTCTCTTATATCGGGGCTTTTTTGGGTGTTAAAATCTAGTACTACATCTTGGAAACGTTGTATGTAGGCATCGGCATTTTTTTGTAGGCTAAAGGCTTGTATGCAGGCTTCTATTAGTTCGTATAGGGGCTTTTTGATGAGGTAGTTTAGTTGGCTGGTAAAGGCTTTGGGTAGTAGTTTGTTGAATAAATTGGGTTCGTCTTTGGCAATTAAATGGTCGCTAAATACCTCGTGGTCTATTTTATAATCGGGCTGACT
>JAHDBT010000131.1:11631-13277 GCA_020630215.1 Bacteroidota bacterium | reverse complement strand
GCATAAGCAGCTACAATTTTATCGGCATTGGCACTGGTTAGTTGGGGTGTTAACTCGCTTTTTAGTACTTGGGTGGCGGTTATAAAAAAGGCATTGTTAAAGCGCACAATGTGTTCGAGGCTGCGGTAATTGGTGGCTAAATCTTTTACACTATCAGCATCGTAATAGGCATCGGGAATACTGTCGGACATATTGGAAAGGAGGAGTTTCATATCGCCGCCTCGCCAACGGTAAATGCTTTGTTTTACATCGCCTACTACCAAGGAACTGTTCATTTCTGCTAGGGAATTAATCACCAAATGCACCAAAGCCCGCCATTGCGAATCGGAGGTATCTTGAAACTCATCTAGCAGAATGTGCTTGTAAACGATGCCTACTTTTTCAAAAATAAATTCTAGGCTGCTGTCGTGTACAATGGCGCGCATTAGGTTGCCCGTATCCGAAATCAACATGAGGTTTTCTTGGGTACGGTAGTCGGTGAGTTTTTCTTTTAGGTCGTTTAAAATGCCGTATACGTAAATGTTTTTGAGCACTTCGGCAGCAGAGTTGTACGCCACTATTTTTTTCTCGTAATACTTTACCGATTCTACAAATAAATCCTGTAAACCGTTTTGTACAAGCTGTTCTATTTTTTCTTTTTTAGCAGCCGTTTTGGTTGTCCATTCGCTTTCTTTTCCTAGATATATTTTTTGGTGTGTAGCTTTAAATTCAAATTTCCCTTTGGCTAGGTTCGAGAAATAGGTAAAGCTGCCTCGCTTAAAATCTTTGGTTTCTAAACCGTACCCTGCTGCTAATTCAAAAGCATCGGCAGCAAATTTTTTAAGCTGATTTTCAAAGCTGCGTTTGGTTGCCCAAAGTTCGGTTATTAACTCGTTCATCTCTTTGTAACGAGTTTCACGGGCGGCTTCTTTTTCGGCTTCGGTTAGTAGTTCTGTTAAGCTTTCGGCGGCGGCATCTTCGTTGAGTTTTTTCCAAACATCTTCTCTAAAAATTTGCGCTCCTAAATCTTTAATGCTTCGTTCTATATTCCATCCTTTATCGTCTTCTAATTGCGAGTAGGCGTAGTCGGTTAGCCAATCGGTAAGGGCAATGATGTGTCCGATTTCGGTGAGGAGTTTGGCGGTAATTTGGTCCATCACATAACCCGTTCGCATTTCCACTTCGTAGCGTTGGGGGAGTTTTAATTCTTTGGTAAACGACCGCAATATCTGTTGAAAAAAACTGTCGATGGTGCTGACGCTAAATTCGGAATAATTGTGGAGAATGTTATTGAGGGCAGTGCTTGCTCTTTTACGGACTTCGATACGTGCCTTTTCTAAAGTATCTAATTTTTCGTGTCCCGATTCTAGGAGTTTTAAATCGGCAATGATGTAATCTTCTAGGTCGTTAAATTCGCCGTTAATCATCTTGGAAAGTGCGGAGATAATGCGCACTTTCATTTCGTCGGTAGCTTTGTTGGTGAAGGTGATGGCCAGGATGTTGCGGAATTCGCGTGGCTCGCGTACCAAGAGTTTTACGTATTCTTGCACGAGCGTATAGGTTTTACCAGAACCTGCCGACGATTTGTAAATGGTTAATGGCATGGACGAAGGGGGATTTTATTTTTTATTTTTAAAATGTGATTTTTTTCATTGAAAATTTAGAAT
>JAHDBT010000131.1:0-11531 GCA_020630215.1 Bacteroidota bacterium | reverse complement strand
GAATTTGCGTTTTGATAATTGGTCATTAATTAAAAATTAGCTTGCACTTTTCTCCAACGATTCCACATTGGGGTTTTCTATTTTTTTGCCGCTATTAATGCGTGGCAATAAAATTAGGGAGATAAAACCGACTACTAAAATCATGAGGGTTTGGTTGGTCCATACTATCCACCCGAAGGCGAAGCCTAGTTCGTATTCTACGCCGTATAGACCTAAAATGGCGGCTACAATTAAGGGGTAGGCTCCTATTCCTCCTTGGGTGGCAATAATGGCAAAGCTGCCAAAACAGAGAATGGCTAGACTTACGCTAAAACCTAGGTCGGAAGTGAAATCGGTTGTTTTAAAGCAGACGGCAATCATGCAAAAATACATGAACCAAATAAACAAGCTATGAGCAATAAATATCGGTACGCTGCGTACGTCTTTTACCGAAATAATGCCATCCCAAACGCCTTTTAACAAACCCACAATTTTAGCATAAATGGGCGATTGCTTGCCGTATTTACGAATAAGCCACAATACTTCTGCTAGTACAATTAAGGCGATAAAACCAAAAAGATAGGCGTAAATACCTGCATTGGTGATAAACGAAAACTTGGCGAGCAAGGGCGTAAATACTTTTTCCATAAAAAAGGAACCTAATATGGGTAGTTGGGTAAGTACTACTAGGGCGGTTAAAGAAAACAGCATAATAACATCAATCACTCGTTCGGTAATTACCGTACCAAAAGCTTTATCGAATGCTACCCCTTCGTATTGTCGTATTAGGCCGCAACGGGTTACTTCTCCTAGGCGGGGGAAGGCTAAGTTGGCTAAATAGGCTATCATAATGGCTAGGAAGGAATTAGCAAATGTTGGGCGTTTATCAACGGGTTCTAGCATCATTTGCCAACGCATAGCACGGCTTACATGACTTGCCAAAGCAAATAGTACCGAAAACACCAACCATATATATTCGGCTTCCTTTAGGGCGGCTATCATTTTTGTTTTTGCCTCGTCGGAAAAATTATGTAGTGGCCACCATACTAGGAAAATACCTAGTCCTAAAAAGAAAGCGTATTTCAACGCATTTTTAAGCTTGTCGTTCATTTTGGAATAAATGGTATTGGGCAGATGGTATCTAGTACTTGGTACTTGGTACTTGGTACTTGGTAGATAACTTACCCCAAATTAGTAAATGAGGCGCAAAGTTACATAATTTTTTTTTGCCTACTCCCTTACTTGTAATGCTAACCCTTGTTAATTCTCTAGGTTCACTTTTATAGAAAAAAAACTGCCCTCCCATTATTAAAATGGAAGAGCAGTTATTATGTTTTCTTGGTAGAAGTAAGTAGAGCGTATTTGATACTTGGTGTTTAGATGGCTGCGCTGTGCTTTGCTGTTTCAAAACTCCAAGTGCTTTTTGTTGGCTAAACTTGCCAACCTACGGTTACGCTATACCTGCTATTTTTTACTAAAAATTATTTTACAAATTTAGTGCTTGCTTTTGCACTTGCTGTTTGTACAGTTACTAAATAAATACCTTTTGCATAATGGTTGGTTTCAAAACGTAGTTGGTTGTGTCCTGCTACTGCTTCGATTCGTTTTTCGGCCATTAGCTGACCTGTTATGCTGCGTAATTGTATGGTTGCGTTTTCTTCGGTAGTTGAAAAGCTTACCCATGTTTCGTTTGTTGTGTTTTGTACCACTAAGCTTTCTGCTAGTACTACCGTTTCTGCTACATCGTCTGTGTTAGGATTGGCTACTTTGGCATCACTGTTTTCCTCTAAGTAAATCCATCCGCCAGTACCACCAACACCTCCACAACCTGATACATCTACGGTAACAAAGGCGGTGTCTAATATACCAAATCCGTTTTGAGCAATTACAGTAACCGTTTCAGAACCCGTAAATAATGGTAACGAACGGTACTCGAAACAACCATTGCCTACATCCACTAAACTACAAAGGAAAGTTGTTCTTAAGCTATTAATAGCGATTTCGTCTGTTTCCTCAAATTTACAAAACTCAGGGCAAATTTGGATGGTTGTTAATGGATCGGTACATACCGTGGAGCTGTTGTTACATCCTTCTGAAATGTTATTCGTTACTTGAATGCTTACGGTACCTGTACTACATAAATTTGCATCATCACAAATTTGGTAGTTAAATGAATCTTCACCTTCAAATCCTTCAAAAGGGGTGTATTCTACAATCCCATCTACTACCACAATGCTACCGCTATTAGGCTGGCTAAACGATACTACCTCTAAAGGATTGCCATCAGGGTCTACATCGTTTTGTAGCATATTAATGGTTACCGTACTACCTCCATCAGAAACACCACTATCATCTTGTGCTACAGGAGCCTGATTGGGTTCTTCTATAATGACTACGTTTTCCATTACATTAATGCTTACTGTTGCCGAGCTACATAATCCTTCGTCGTCGCATACTTGGTATAGTAAAGTTTCTATTCCTTCAAAACCAATGTTTGGTGTGTACTGTACTACATCCTCTAACAGTACAAGTATACCATTAATAGGTTGCGTAATAGAACTAACCGATAATACATCACCGTCGGGGTCGCTATCGTTGTTTAAAATGTTTACACTTACCATTGCACCGCCTACCGAAGTACCGCTATCGTTTTGCGCTACTGGAGCTTGGTTGCTAGAAGTAGGTGTTACACTCGACACAACCGATACTGTTGCCGTAGCACACGCACCCGAAGGATCGCATACCTCGTAAGTAAACGCATCGGTACCTTGAAAACCTGCATCAGGAATGTATTGTATGGTATTGCCATTTAGTATTACCGTACCATTACTAGGATCGGTACTTGATTGTACCGTTAAAATATCTCCGTCAGGATCTGTGTCATTGATAATTAAGTTAATATTTACTACACTACCATCCATTGATTCGCCAGAGTCGTTTTGAGCAATCGGTGCCATATTTTCTGGCTCCGTTGTTCCTGTTACTACCTGAATAACTACTACGCCAATATCGCATAAACCTGCGGCATCACATACTTGGTAGGTAAACGAATCGGTTCCTAAATAACCTGCATCTGGTGTGTAAACGGCAATACCGCCACTAAAAGTAACCGAGCCATTACCTGGCTGCGAAACCGTTTGTGCTGTAATAGGATCGCCATCTGGATCAGAATCATTTTGTATAACATTAATCGTAGTAGCAGCACCATCTACAGAGGAGCTACTATCGTCAACAGCAACAGGAGGATTATTGACTGTAGGAATTGTTCCTGCTTCTACTTCTACCATTACCGTTGCATTAGCACATTCGCCTTCCTCATCACATACTTGATAGGTAAAGGCATCTGTACCTGTAAAGCTTGCACCAGGCGTATAAGTGGCAATGCCATTTAATACCGATACCGTACCATTAGTTGGTTGACCAAAAGTGGCAATAGATAATAAATCGCCATCGGGGTCGGTATCGTTGCTAATAAGGTTAATGTTTACGGGTGTACCACTAGTAGTTGTAGCTTCGTCGTTTCCTGCTACTGGCGGGTTATTAGTTTGGCAAGTGGTCACTTCCACAAAAATTTGGGAAACATCACAGTTGCCCAAGGAATTACAGGATTCTAAAGTAATTACATCCGTTCCTTCAAAACTGTTGTTAAGGCTGTATTGAATACAACCGCCAGCTAGTACTACATTTCCTTCATTGGTAGCCGTAAAACTATTAATAGTATAAGCACCAATTGTACAGTGGTTAGGGCATATGTTAATCGACTCATTATCGCCTACACATATCGTTGCGTTAACCGGTTCGGGCGAGCAAGGTTCGGGGCTTGTATCAAAGCCAGAACAATCATCTAATACCGAAACGAAATAATATGCGGTATCACACACTTCGGGCTGCGCTGTTAAACAAGCAAATACCGCTACCGAATCGATAGCCGTAAAACCGGGTAAAGGAATATAGGTAATACACTCTCCTTCTATGCCAATGCTACAATGGAAAGTGGTATGAGCATCTAAAATTTCGTAAGGTTCAGACAAACAGAATTCTGGGCATATCGACACTTCTGTCATTGGCTGCGTACATGCTTCTTCCATGTATACAGTACAGGGGTCTTGGGCAAATACCGAAGTAGTTGCAAAAAACCAACAAAGTACTATAAACACAAAACTCTTTGTCATATAAGACAGGAGTAATCCTTGCTTCATAATATTCTTTTTATTAATTTTAATGATATGACTTTACGGTTCAATTCTACTAAAATCGTACCAATCGCTACTTGCATAAATGCCGCTAAGTCCTCAAAAATAAGGTAGTTACGAATTATAGGTATTAAACAATATGCTAACAAATCATTAACTTCATCTAGCTTTTTGGGATAGTATTTAACAGACTTCCTTCATTCACTTGCGTTTATGTGTTTAAATGAGCGCAAACCCTTCTTTAATTGTGTAAGTGTCTGCCATTTTCTTATCATTTTATTTTAAATACTTGTTTAAGAGGAGAAAAGTAAAAAAAAAGTGCTGTATTGGAGAAAGTTTAGCTAAAGACCAGACACTTTGGGAAGTGTCTTACTAGTAATTATTTGACATACAGATAGCTCCTATGGCTGCATGAGATAGCCATATCATTTGCTTTTTTTTCCATAAAACAGGTTACTAATACAAAACCTACACATCTAAATTGCGCCACCTATCCGATTGTAAATAAGCCCATGCAGGGAGTGCCATTGCTACCCAATATAGGAATTCGGAACTCCATACATTAGAGAGTTCTAGCTCCATATATTTAACCGAAGTAAAGGCATAAGTAAGGTATAAAGCAACCGAAAAAATTTGTACCGCCAAGCCAAAACGAACTGCGCCAGTACCAATTAATCCGTTAAAAATAACAACCGCTACCGAACCCACCATGATAATGCCAATAAGCATAAATAAGATGGGTTTGGTTTCTTTAATTAAGCTTTTATCGAGGAAGACAGAAAGGATGGTTTCGGGAAAGATAGCTAGTGTTACACAAGCTAAAACGGTTAAAATAAAGCTGAGTACGGCCGTACGATTGATGGCAGTGAATACTTTATCGGATTGGTTTTGACCAATTAAATTGCTTACAATGGAGTTAACCGCCGAGGCAAATCCCCAAGCAGGAATGCTGTAAAAAGAGTACAAATGCCGCAAGGCAGTAGAAATAGCCAAGGCTTTTTGCCCCATGCTTTCGATAAGGCTAAACAATAAAAACCAACCGCCCATGCTAATAAAATATTGAAAAACTACAGGCGTAGATAAATTAGCCAAGCTTTGTAAAATGCCCACCTCTAGTTTATGAAATTTATCGACTCCATATTGTAGCAATTGTTTATCTCGCAATATAAAAAACATACCAATAATGGTAGATATTATTTCGGCAAAAGTAGAGGCTAAACCTGCGCCGCCAATGCCCATAGCAGGCATACCAAACTTACCAAAAATGAGGGTGTAATTAAGGCATACATTTGATACAAAAAGTACGGTAGTAATTAAAGCTATAATTTTAGTACGACCAATACCCGTGTACAAAGCCATTAATACAAAGCCAAAAAAGCTAAAAAACAAACCAAAAGACCGATAAAAAATATACTCCATACTAGCGTCGTATATATCAACCGAATGGATGAAGAGCCACAAAACATAGGGAGATAAAAACTGGAGGAATAAGAATAAAATTAAGGCAACCAACATTTCTACATAAAGGAGGTTATAGGTAATGCTGCCTATTTCTTTGTATTTTTTTTCCCCATCTCTGCGAGCAATTAAAATTTGTCCGCCACGAGAAATGCCAAAACCTATCATCACCATTACTAAGTAATAAATAGATATAATGCCTACCGCAGCAAATTCTACCTGTCCTACATAACCTAAAAATATAATGTCGGTTACTCCAATAAAATTTTGGGCAAAACTCCCCACAATAATAGGGTAGGCCATTTGCCATATTGCCTTGTATGATGCGCGTATTTGCATATTTGAATTAGTAGGTGGTAGATTAGTACTTGGTATAAGTAGTACTCTTTTTTATTACTCACAAATTTCAATCCGCAATTTATAAAGATTTGATTAAGAAATGACTAATTAGGTTCATAAAACGAATTAAAAATAAAGTTGAGGCATATTTCGCTAATCCCTGTATACTTTTTTTTAGTAGGAGGGTGACTATTCCGCATTCGCTAAATAGTAGTGAAAAGATATAAAGAGGCTTCGATTTCGCTATTTGCTCAGTAGATTTTTAGTGTAGGCTAATTCATTACTTACAAAATGAGCGTAGCTAATAGTCTTTATACTTTATACAAAAGTACTTGCTACTTTTTGTTGAGTAGGTATTTGCATAAATTTAATTTTGTTTCATAATTTTTAGCAAACGATTTTCTCCGCTTACACTTTCCCATTTTAAGAAATAAACGCCTGTAGGAAGCACCTCTGTATTGATAGCAACATTGCTTTGTGTTTCACTTGGTTCTACCGTTATTTCTAGCACTTTTTTTCCTAGTACATCTAGCAGTTCAATAGCACCGTTAATATTTTTGGGGTAGACATTAAGTTGCAACTGTTCTTTAAACGGACTAGGAAAAGCTTTTACAATTTCTTGCTGTTCTCCAGTAGTTGGTGTTTCAACAGCGGTATTTAAGGGATGGTTGAGTACACTTGTTGCTGCTGCTGTACATCCATTTTCGGCAGTTACAGTTACGGTGTAAATGCCGGTAACATCTGCTGTAAAAAACGATTCTAAAGTACCATCGTGCCATTCGTAGAGGAGGTTAGGCGTGCTAGATTCGGGAATAAGCTCAATGGGAAACTCCCCAGCGGTAACTTCCAAAACGTCGGGAAGTGTTACCGTTGGCCCTTCCGCTTCGGCTATCCAAACACTATCCGATACTACGGTGCAATTGTCATAGTTGGTAACAGTAACATTGTACATTCCTTCTTCGCTAATTTTAATAGCCGGTCCTAGCTTTCCATCCGACCAATAGTAATTCATATAATTTTTATTGGTGTTTACCAAAACACTCTTACCTGGACAAAAACTCAAATCCTCCGCAAGTGCTATTTGTGGGTCTGACACATGCATCTCTATGGTATCACTTAATCCTAAACAACCTTCTAGGCTGGTAACGGTAACGGTGTACAGTCCTACTTCATTTGCATTGGCTTGTGGGGTAGTAGCACCATTAGACCATTGGTAACTGCTGTACACATCGGTTGTATTAAGTGGGGTAGATGCACCTGCACAATAAATGGTATCGCCTACTAATTGGGCTACAGGAGGTTCTATAACAGGAATACTTCTGGCAGTACCTACTGTGCATCCCGTAGTTGCATCGTAATAACTATAGGCAACGACATTTAATCCTGGTTCTACCAGCGATGCGTCAAAACTATTATCTACCACAGCTGCGCCATAAAAATTTCCTCCTGCTACAGTAGCCACTAAATTTTCTGGGGGCGATTCTAGGCAAAAATAACCAGGCCCATCTACCTCAATACTCGGTACAGGCAGGTTATTGCAGTTTAAATGTCCTCTTTGCATCCAAACCGTAATATTATTGTTTTCTTCACAAGATTCGTTCACTTGGTTTAAATCGTCTATCTCAATTACCAGTTTATGCAATCCAGA
Organism: Bacteroidota bacterium; assembly: GCA_020630215.1. Lineage (GTDB taxonomy): Bacteria > Bacteroidota > Bacteroidia > Chitinophagales > UBA2359 > JAHDBT01. Next base: position 3,914 of record JAHDBT010000131.1, on the reverse strand, counting down.
AATACGGGGGTTTAAAGGCAGTTTAAAAGCAAAAGTATCGGCAAAGAAAGGTGCGTTTTGTGTTTTGCTATATCGCCATAAAGTGCTGCCATCGGGTAAAGTTAAGTACATGTTAATATGAATATTTCCCAGCAATGCCTTCCCTAAATTGTAAGCGGTTACTTCTAAATCTAGCGAGTCGATATTATTAGCTAAGGTAATGGTATCACCTAATAGTATGTTATCATCGTTCGTTTTTAAAACTACATCTTCTCGTTCTATCAGGTAGTCGGCTTCATTAGGAGTATATAAACGGATGGCAGGGTCGCCTGCAAGCGTAAGGCTTTGGCAAGTATAGCGAGTGCCCATTGCAATAAATTGTGTTTCATCTTCAATATACTCATCCTCAATGGCTTGCCTCATAATTACCCCTAGCGGTTGTCCGTAATACGTTTGGTTAAAATTGTTGAAAAAGCTTTTCTGAAAGCTATGAATAAACGAAGCAATGCCAATAGAGGTAGAACTTAAAAAGCCAATAGCCCCTCGCTGATTAGCCATTGTATAAGTTTCTGACATGGAAGACGAATTGCCCGTGTTGTGCAAATTGCCTGTTAAACAAGAAGCCGATAAAATAAAAGGATATTTGCCTGCATTGTTATAGGTTTGTGGCGATTGTAAATTTAAAGCCCAGGAATTACCAAAACCATGTCCAAAGTAGTTGAGCAAGGAAATTCCGTCATTCATTTTTGTTGTAAAATTGCTAGGCGGCGCATTAACGCCATAAGCACTCAATATATGGGTATAATCAACTCCTCCTCCCCAGCTAGGGTTGCCAAAAATTTGTTCATAGTCTTTTAAATATCCTTTAAAATATCCTGCCTGTATCGAATCGTTTCCTTGTGCTAGTTGCACTACACTTTTAAGCCAAAGCCTATCTGCCTTATCACAAGAGTTTATATTTAGGGCTGTTTCGTGCTGTATTATTTTTTGGAGATACGCATTTACATCGGCTTCATTTTTAGCAGGCACTCGCCCAATTGCTAACTGAGGAATATAACCTTTAATATTGCGAACTGCGAGCATATTATCGGATGGATTTTGCCCAAAAGTTGGCACTAGGCACTGGTTAAAAATAAGCGGGTACATTTGGTTGTAAGAAATAGATTTTCCTAGCAGCAAAACATATTCGGGTGCAGTTTCAAAATGGTCGATGGCATAGTTAATAAAGTTACGAATAGCTAAAGGATGCAATACATTTCCATAGGCAAATTGGTCGTACAAATCGTAAACATTGGCAACCTGTACTTGGTAGTTTCCTCCTTGTGCCGAAGCTCGATAATCGGCATATTGTTGCACCCAATTGGTATCGCCTTGCATTAACAAAGGATGGCTAATAATTAGGTAATTGCCTGCATTAGCCTGCTCCTTATAATTGGGAAATTGTACTGCTTCTAAGTCATTAATACTTGTAGTACCCGTTCCTATATTTGCCAGCACCAATTCTCGCTCCATATCACAAACTCGTCCTTGTGGTAAACTAAACCGCACTTTGCCATTTTGCACCCATCCTTTTATGCGAATACCATGTGTAATATCGTATAATACAACCCCTCCGCTGCTGGTATCAAAATTTTCTATTTCTAAATACTTACTCCCTCCGTTTCTTATCTTAAATCGAAAATAATTCGCATTATCAAAATCGAAGCGATGGGGGTAATTAACCTTTAAATAAACCATCGAAAACTTATCATCTGTAGAGGTATCACCTTCCGAAGAAATACGAATAGGCGTTGCCCCCTCGCTTAATGCGGTTATTGGCAAATTAGCACGCAGCCTTTTCGCTTCAAAATCGGCATAAATATGGTCAATAACCGTACTGTCGTTTACTTGTACTTTTAGGTGATGGTCGGCAAGCGTATCGGGGTCGTTAGAACGTCCAACCACCTTAATTTCTAGCTTTCCTAAAGGAGCATTTTCTCCATTATAAATGCCCTTAGTTGCAAAATTTAAGGTTCGTTCATCACCGTGTAAAATAGTATTGCCTACAAAGCCTTCTCCTGCCTCAAAATCGGCAAAGTTGGCATTAATAGACCCTAGCTTGTAGCCCTTGCCCGAAAAATGCGTATTGGCATATACCTGTAGGGATTCGTGCATAAAAAAAGCTTCGGGAGTAGCCGTAGCAGCTACATTCACCGCCTCATTAAAGGCATCTGTTACCCGTAGGTTTTCATAGTCGCCTGCATCAGGATTTGGGGTTTTCCAAGTCAGGTAATATACGGCGGTATCGGTAAAAAGACTTTTGTAATTGTGTAATTGGTCAATGGCCTTGCGATATAATTGGGTATCAAACTCCCCATCATTAGCCCTGCCGATAAAGGTGAGAAAATCGTTGGGGTTAAGGCTGTTGCCATTTCCCGAAATATACAAAGGCACTTCTTTACCATTTCTATATAATTGATAACCATTAGGGTTATTAGGCAAGCCTAATCCATCAAGCACCTCGTAATTAATGCGGTATACCCCTTCTTCTGCTACCTTTATTTTGTAGTAGCTTTGCGTAAAATCAATCCATTCGTTACCATAGGATTGGCCTTTTAATGCCAAAGAAATAAACAATGATAAGCAGCCTATAATTAAGGCATATACAACACTTTTTTTCATAATAATAAATTTCGCATTTATAAACATACTACAATATTGTGCAACTAATGAAGCATTTGTTTTTTTGACTATACTTATTGCTATACAAAAATAATTGGGTGTAAAGTGTTTGTGCTTTTTTATACGGACAAAAAAGGAAGGTGTTCGTTTTATCTTATGTGAGCCTTGTGTTGAGCCTACAAAACTACATCATTATTATACATGAATCAACCCCTAGCTTACTTTTTTTTTATTTAAGTCAGCATTTTAACATACTTACTTTGTTTTTTAGCATAAAGTTTTTAGGCTGAAAATGTTATAGGTATAAATTATTTAGTGATAAGGAGCGATAAAAAGGGAAGGATGGCTTTTTTCTTTTTAAGGGCGTATAAACAAGTGACAACAATAAAATTAGGCTTAAAAATTTTGGTTGGTGCACTAATAACTTTTACTAGTACTCGAACCAAAATCTTTAAGCCTTTAAATGAGCGTTCTATTTTATTTACCTAAGCCGTTTGCACTTTTTTTAGTAGATAAACTTGTTGATTTTTTATATTTTTTAAACTGCGTAAAACTAACGTCCTCTGTTACGGCCAAAAGCACCGCTTCCTAATCCCATGCTAATGCCGCCTCTTAAAATAAAACCGTTGTAGGTAGAATAGCGGCTGTAATCGCATTGATCGATATTGTCGCGGGTGTATAGTAAATCGTAGAGCATGGTAAAATTGGCAGAAACACCATTTCCTAGCCGTTGCCTTACGCCACCACCAATTGGGAAATGCGAACGCCATCCGCAATTATCTCTATTAGAACGTACAATTTCGTATTCGCCATGAGCAAAAATGCCGGGAGTAATATTGTAGCGTCCCATTGCTCTAGCACCGTAAATCATTAGGCTTTGTCCGTTGTAACCAATATAATCAAAACGAGGGCCTGCGCCAGCAGAAAGTCTATTAGTAAATCGGTAGCCAATAATAGGGGATGCTAAAATTTGAATGCTACTGCCTCCACTACCTCCACCAATATTACCCCCAATATTACCTTCAAAAAATAAGCGGCTGCGGTCGAAGCCTTGTATTTCACTTGCTTGATTATTATTGCTTTTAGTTTTATTTTTAGTAGAAGGATTTTGTTCTTTCCCTCGCATTTTTTGTGCTTGTGCATCTTGTATTGCCAAACTACCAAGAGCAAGCATCAGGAATAAAGTTAGTATTTGTTTCATCGCTTTATTTTAAATTATGTAACGCATAAAAAATAACTCCGTCATTTCTACTTGATCTTTTGCACTTATCCTG
>JAHDBT010000130.1 GCA_020630215.1 Bacteroidota bacterium | reverse complement strand
CACAAAACCTCTACGTACAAATTGTCGGATTTATTTTTTAAACGTTACTAAGTAATGGATAAATGCCATTTAAGTACGATTACTTATCCAACAAAAAAACAAATAACTAATGGAATACAAAAACATTTTTGATGCCCAAGTAACCAAAGAAGTTATTGGTCGTATTAACAGCTTAATGCCCGAAACAAAAGGTCAATGGGGTACAATGACGGTTGCTCAAATGTTGGCACATTGTTGTGTAACTTATGAGTTTATTTATGAACCAGAAAAACATCCAAAGCCTAATTTTTTGATGCGATTTATCATTAAATTATTGGCAAAATCGCAAGTAGTTGGTCCTAAGCCTTATCCTAAAAATGGGCAAACGGCTCCTGCTTTTGTGATAAAAGAGGATAAGGATTTTAGTACTGAAAAAGCACGGTTAATTGGTTTTGTTCAAAAAACGCAGCAACTTGGTACGAGTCATTTTGATGGCAAAGAATCTCATGCAATGGGCAATTTAAGTATTAAAGAATGGAACACGATGTTTTATAAACATATAGACCATCATTTGCGACAGTTTGGGGTTTAGTCGAGACAATAAATGCGTTGTTACTAACCTACTATGACCTCTCTGGGGTCAGTTCAAATTAAAATAACCGCAAACAGCATAGAAAATTCTATGCTGTTTGCGGTTATTTTTTGTTTTTTATTTATAGCGTTCTAGCGATTACTAGAAATCAAACAAATCGGAATATTGGCTTTTGCCTTTGTCTTTTCTTTCATTTTTGATAGGCGCATCTAAGTCAATTTCTACATTTTCTTTTTCTACTTCTCTAATAATGGTGTCTTTATCTTCGCCTAATAACCAAGAAGTACCTTCGTTTTCCCACTTCTCTAACATTTCTAGGCCTTTTTCTTCAAACACACCATTTTGTAAGTCAATAGACTCCATAAAGTTGTCAGAAATTTCCATGAAGTGTTCCATTTCTCCTACTTTTTTACCTACGTCATCTGCAATTACTTCCATTGCTTGGTCAAACATCATACGGCGGTCTTTGTCTCCTGCAATAATGTTCATTGCCGAACGCATAGCGGAATGACTTGCTCTTATCGCCTCTCGTTCTCTTTTCTTTACAGATACTTCGTCTTGAATATCTTCTAGTAAAATTTCTGAATTTTCATACATTTTACATAGCACTCGGTACATTACCTCCATTTTTTTGTAGAGGTCTTGTAGCTTCATATTAGAATCGCGTAAGCGGCCTGCTTTACGAGATTTAAGCACCATGATATTGTCCTTGCCTTTATCTTTTGCACGGCTGGCAAGGTCGAGGTTGCGCTGCATCATTTCCTGATTTTTTTGCACCTCGGCTTTAATTTTACGCATTTGCCCTCTTAGGTTAGAGATTTGCTTACCCATTTTTTTCAGGTTCGACTTTAAATCATCTACATAAGATTCGATAACGCCAATAGGATCTATTTGGATAAAAACGCCCGTAATCCAACGCATAACGCTTTTGTACATATACCATACTAGGTTTCTAAACTTAGGGTCTAGTATCATGTACACCATTAAAGCGAGTACGGATAAAGCAATTACCAACTGAATAATGGTAAAGGTCATGGTAACCAAAGCGGCAATAATAGGATACAACAAATAGGCGGCGGCACCTAAAATGGCGATACCAAAAATACCTCCTGTTTTACCTTCGGGGCGAGACCAAAATGATTTGGACTGTTTATTAATTTCTTGCATGAATAATGAGTTATTTTTCCTGTACTAAAAGGGAATTGGCTATAAATATAAACAAACGCTTAGTTTTATGCAAAAATAGTTCCATCCCTTTATTCTTTTCTGACTTCTTTTTATTTAAAAGTAACCTAATTTTTAATAGTGGGTACATGGTATAGGGTATTTGGTACAGCTTCACTTTAAAGGATTCTAATAAAAGGCACCATATAAGTTAGGCTACTATTATATAATACGCTGCTAACAAAATAAGTTTCGCATTTAGCAATATTCACAAATTTTAACGAGTTTTTTGTTCTGCAACGATACATGCTACCATTTATTTAGGAGCTAAATACTGTTGTATTTTCGCCAAATCGCTATCAAACTGGTCGTGAATATAGTCATAAGTTGCTAGGAAATTATCTCTTGTTTGGGTAATTTTATCTTCTAGCGTATCTAACTCCGACTGCTTGTTATTGAGTTGTGCTTTATGCTCTTCAATTTCGGCATTTAGCTGATCGATTTGTTTGTTTAGTTGAGCAATTTTTGCTGTTTTGTTTTCAATTTCTTGTGCTAGTCTACCTTTTTCTTGTTCTTTATAAGCAATGCCTTCGCTTACTTTTGCTTGTAGGGCATCTCTAAATTTTTCCTTTTCTCTTTCTAGCACTTTTTTGTAATAATCGGCAGTAGAAAAAAGTTTTTCGAGGGTTAAGCCCATGGTTGATGCGGTAGCAAAAGCAGAACGATATTTGGTTTGCTCATCCATTGGAATATTATCGAGGGCTTGCAAAGAATTTTTAAATTCTAGGTAATCAAAGCCATCTAAATTGCTATCTAAAATAGCTTGCATTAATATATCGTACTGTCGCTTATCAACTTGTGGTTTTGCCATTGGTATTTCGGGTGTTGGTTCGTTAGTAGGAATTTCAACGTTATTTGGTACTTCTGTGTTTGCGTTAATAGTTGTTTTGCTGTTTTCTTCATGTATATGGTCCTCAACGGTTTCCACATCTGCCTCCACTTTTATTGGGTTTTGCTGCTCGCTTTCCTTGTTTGTTTCGGTTACTTTTACCTCCTCCTTTTTTACGTTTTTTAGAGGAGCTACTGTCTTTTCTTTTTGTGGAGTCGCTTCTTTCTTTTTCTTATCTGCTTCGTCTTCTACCACAAAAAGCGACTTTAAGTTTTTTAAATTTATCATGAAGTAACAATCGTTTCTTTATTAATGCCTATTTACCATTTGTTAAGATGCCACAAATATACCATAAAATTTGTAAAAGACCAGCAACCCGATTCGTGTGATTGCTTTTGTAACAAAAAAAATAGCGAAATAAACCCCTTTAAAATTTAACAAACCAAGCATTTATTAAATTTAACACACAAATAGGGGTAATTTGTTATAAAAAATGGTAATTTGCATTATATTTACGAACTTACAAACAAAGCTTTTTTTTACGAACTAACTGCATGAACTTATATACCGAAGCGGTTTATCCTAGAGATTTAAAAGGAGAAAAACTCGATTACTACCTAGATACGGGCTATTTTAGGGGCGGACAAATGATGTACCGTTCTCCTTTTTTGCTCAACGAGGAAGGTGTATTTTCTACGGTACGCATTCGGTTTCCGATGGCTAAACACAGCTACGGCAAACGGATAAGAAAATTGATGCGAAAAAATGGCAACTTGTTTAAATACGAAATCCATAAAGCCAGTTTTTCGAAAGAAAAGGATGCTTTGTACCGACAACACCGACACCGATTTGGACCCTTTGCCGATGAGCATGTTGATGAGTACATTAACCTAGAACCTCACAGCATTTTTGATACTTATGAAGTGTGCATTTACAATGCCGATAATAAATTAGTGGGACTTAGTTTTTTTGATGTAGGGAATAATAGCATTGCAAGTATTATTGCCGTTTTTGACCGTAACTATGCCGAGTACAGCCTAGGGCTTTATTCTATGCTGCTAGAAATTGAATACGGAAAAAGTAATGGCATTGCCTTTTATTATCCTGGCTATTTTACTCCTGCCTATCCTAAGTTTGATTACAAATTACGTGTTGGCCAATATTTAGATTACTACGATACGGATACCCAAAAATGGCAAAATTTTGACTTGTTTGATCCTCAAAAATTACCTGCCGAAAAATTAAAAACCCAATTAGCCGCAGCAGAAATCGTACTGACAAAATTTAAGATTCCCTACCTACGTACCACCTATCCCTTTTACGAAATGTGGACCGACGAACAGCACCCTGGGTTGTTATCGCCACTAGTATTGTGGTGTAATCCCGATGAAAAACAAACAGGGTTTTCGCTTATTATTGAATATATTTTTGGCAAAGAATGTTATGTCATTTCTATTTACGAAAAAAACTCGCCTGCCCTATTTAATTGGAATTATTATAAAGATTGGAAAAACTGCTCCCCTTTTTTCTACAGCTTGCACAACATTATTGGCATTACAAAAGATGCCGCATTGATTCCCCCAATTATTGCTCGCTACTTGACGAAGATTAAGATGGTGAACCGTTAATTTTTTTTTCTAACGTGCTTTGTACCTCTCTGAGGTTGGGTTTAATTGCTGAGGGACTCATTGAGGTTATGCTTCGTGGTTGTAGATAGCATTTGCCAAAATACTCTTTCTATATTTTTCGAGGGTTTCAGTTTGTTTTTCGTCTAGGTTATTTAAATCCCATATTTGACAAAATAGGGAATAGAGCAATACTTCCCGTAGGGCTAAAAATTTGGGGATATTATCTTCCCAGCCTTTTACCAGCGTATTGTGGCAATGATAGCCCGCTAGGTAGTTTGGTAAAAACCAGTCGGCAAATTCCTTTTTAGATTGTTTTTGCAAAGGGTGATATTGCATATAATACAAACTAATGCCTACATCAGCTTCGTAGTAATGTTGTTCACAATCGTCGAAATCAAAAACATATAACTGTTCTTTGTCCATAAAAAAATTACCATAGTGTAAATCGCCATGCACTAGTCCGTAGGTTGCTGCGGTTTGTGGCAATGCTTTTACGGAATTTAAAATATCGTATGCGATGGTAATTATTTTGGTTTCGTTTGCAGGAATGTGTTTATCAAATTTCAGTACTTCATCCTCGTACCAGTTTTGGCGAGTGTATGCCGCTTTAGCAGGTTGGTATTTTTTAGCTAAGGCGTGCATTAATCCCGTTGTTTTACCCAACTCATAAAACGTTTTTTCGTTCCAAGTGTTGATGTCAATCTTTCCCCCTGGCAGCTTGCGAAACGCATACACCAAAAAAGCGCCCCCTTGCCCATCGGCTATTTCCTCAATAAACTGATTGTTAATAGAAGGAATCGCTTCCGCAGTTGCAACGCCATTTGCTTGCAGGTAATTCACAAAATCTAGTTCGCCCATGAGGTAGTCTACACTGCGGCGGACGGTGTGGGTAATTTTCAAGATATAGCTTCCTCCATCTCGTTCATATTCATATACAAAACTCTCAAATCCACCTAAATCTTTAAGGCTTTTTTGAGGAATAGCAAATAGTTGTATAGCTGTTGCTAAAATTTTATTGCTGTATAAAGCTTTTGTTGCTGGTATCATGTGTGTTTTTTTTTAGGATGGCGTAAAAATACATAAAAATAGGATTTTGTTGTATTTTTCAGTTGTACAAAGGGACATGTTTATCCAAGCGGTTTACACTTTTTGCCACAAGCTGGGAGGCTTTGAACCCGTTTGGCTCAAGCGGGGACGCTTGCCCCTGCTGCCCTGTTCAGCCTCCTGGCTGGAGCATAACGGGCATAAAGGCTTCTAGCTTAATGTCAACTACTTTTAACGTTTAGATAAACATGGCCACAAAGGAGGCTTTTCTAGGACTAGGGAAACAATTCCTTTTTTTATAAGTTTTTTTCAACATTTACATTTTTCTTTTTCCCTTTACAAAAATAACATTACCTTTAACCCATAAAATTAGCATTTATTCATACCAGTCATAAAGTATCACCCTACCATGCGTATAAGATTAACCCTTCAGCTTGTTAATAGACGGCAAAATTTGTTACCTATTAATTACAACTACGAATTATCGTCGTGGATTTACAAAACGATTTACCACAGTAATGCCGCCTTTGCCGATTTTTTGCATAGCAATGGTTATATGCTAGGCGGTAAAAGATTTAAGTTATTTACTTTTTCGCAATTGCTTGTTCCAAATGGCAATTGTTATTTTGAAAAGCCCGACCGTTTACGCATCAACAGCGCACAAGTTCATTTAGTATTATCCTTATGCATTCCAGCAGTAGCCGAACATTTTATTACGGGCATTTTTCACGAGCAAACCTTTAGTATTGGCGATCAATACAGCAAAGTGCCATTTAGGGTATTAAACATTGAAGCCCTTGCACAACCTACCTGGCAGCCTAGTAAAGTTTATCGGTTTAGGTGTTTATCGCCAATATGTATTTCGCAAGGGCGAAAAGCCACACAGCAGCAAGCCAAATACTGCTCTCCCGAAGCCGATGCCGACATTTACCCCCAATTATTTTTTAATAACCTCAGCAATAAATACCTCGCCTTACAGCAGCACAAAAAAGAGGTTGGTAACAAGCAGTTAGCCCCCTTAAAAACCAAACAACCCGAAGACCCTAATGTGGGTTTCGATTTTGGTTTTAAGCTGTTGAGTACTCCCAAATCTAAATTAATACAGATAAAAAGTAACAGTAAATATCCAATAAAAGTACGAGGCTACACCTACGATTTTGAATTGACAGCTCCTCCCGAGTTGCTGCATATTGGTTATATGGCTGGTATGGGGGAAAAGAATAGTACGGGGTTTGGGTGTGTGGAGATGTTGAAGTAACTAGTCATCATATTGGTTAATAGCATTTTGCAGGTAATTTATCACACTTTCATTGAAAGATATGGGGCTAATAACTTTAACACCATTTCCAAGACCTGCAACTTTTCGTATTAACTCATAATTTACTCTCAACTCCATTTCAACAATTAACGAACCATCTTCTTTTTCTTCTACAATAACATAAGGATGAAAAGGTTTGGAAGTAAAATACAAAGCTTTCTTTTTAGAAAATTCTAAGTGTATTTTTTCAATAGGCTTATCACGCATTACTGCAACACCGTAAGTATATTGATAATGCTTTTCAATATTAAAAGAAGCAGGAATATCGAAAAAGGTATTTAAAATAGTGGGTGGTTTTAAAATTCTATCTAATGCGAATGTAGTGATACTATTTTGAGCAGGTAGAAAGCCAATAACATACCATCGAGCATTAATTTCTTTAATGGTATAAGGTTGAACTTGATGCGATAACTTTTGTCCTTGTAAATAAGTTTGGTATTCAAATTCTACCATTTTATTTAGGCGAATAGCTTCAATAAAAGTTTCGATATATTCAGAACCTTTTATAAGAGGGCTTTTTTCAAAGCTAATATAAGTTCTTTTTTCTCTAGGGATTTTATATTGGAAGGATTTTTCAATTTTATCGAATACACCTTCAAAATCTTTATAAGCAGGAATGTGTTTGTATTGTGCTAATGTTTCAAAAGCAAGTTTTAATTTATTGTACTCACTACGAGATAGCATTAAATCATTAGAGAATTCATATTCTTCAGTATAGACATAAGTTTTTGTGCTACGTTGATATTTGATAGGAGCATTAAGCTCTTCTCTCATATATTTTAAGTTAGCTTTAAGCTGTGATTTTTGAATTTTACAGGCAGTACAGAGTTCTTCTAAAGAAGCTCCTTGCCCACGTCTTAATATCATTTTATCGTGAATAGTTCTATATCGTTTAAAATTTTTCGCAGGCATGGTAAATACTTTTTTTTAAGTTTTTTCTTATCGTCCACAATAGACTGGACGATGGCGATATATCTTTGCAGCAGAGCAAAAAAAATATATCCTATGAGATTAAAAATAACTTTTAAGGTTTTAGATTTTCGTCCGCATATCCCTTATTCTTATCAGTATGAACTCAGTTCATGGCTGTATAAATTAATCAGAAAAATTGATCCAGAATTTGGGCAGTTTTTACACACTAAAGGGTATGAATACAAGAATAGCAAATTTAAAATGTTCAACTTTTCCAATTTGCATATTCCACATAGAAAAGCGAATGATACAAATATACAAATACTCTCGAAAGAGATAACAATGTGGGTAAGTTGTTTATCAACAAAATTAGCAAGTGTATTAATACAAGGCTTGCTAGTACCTCAAATTTACACTATAGGTAACCAGGAAATGCAGGTTAGGCTAAAGGTAGTAAATATTGAAACAAAGCCCATAACGATTACTAGCGAAAAAGTACGTTTAAGAACTTTATCACCCATTTTTGTACAAGATGAAATTGGTCAATATTTATCGCCTGTTAATGAGGGTTATGAAAGTATATTTATTCAAAATTTGCAGGATAAGTATATGGTAGCCCGTGAACAAGGTTGGTTTTTAGAAGATGCTACTAGTCAACCTATTAGCTTTAAACTGCTAACAAAAACACCTAAGAAAAATGGCATACTTATTAAAGCCAATAAAAATGGACAAACACATAAAATAGGCTATAAATATAGCTTTGAATTAAAAGCACCCGAAGCCATTATTAAAACTGGTTTGCTGGCTGGTTTTGGTGGGCAAAATGCCCAGGGGTTTGGGTTTTGTGAAATTTTAAATTAGACAACATTATTATGAAATACCAACTAATAGAACAATACTTTGAAACGGAGTTATTCCAAGAAACAGTACAAGATTATTTTGATACGGTGCTTGGAAAAATAATTGCGGAGAATACAACCCTCTCCGCAAAAGGTTTATTTGTTGTAAAAGGAGAAGTAAAAAGGGACTATTATGATATGCCTTACCATATTCATATTTTAAATGGTCTCATCCCTGTCCTATTCATTTACGAAAAATATCTTCAAAAAGCAGAATGGATAGAAGATCCTAAAACAGCCATTTATCTAAAGATTTTCATTTTAGGCTTTACGTTTCATGATGCCAATAAATTACTTGGAACTAAGCAGAGCAATGGGAAATCTGATTTAGAAGTTGCCGTTGCAGCATTAGATGAACATGTTAATAAGTGGAATGTAACTGGCTTTTTTAGTGATTTTGATTTACACAAAAGCACCATCTACTATTTAGCATTAGCTACAGAAAACGGTACGGCAGTAGCTGCAGAAGATTATGCGATTACCGTAAATAATCGAGATCATATAAAAATAGTACAGCGAGAACTTTGTCATTTAGCAGATGGATTAGCGTCTATTCAAAATGAGACTTTAGAAAGTATTGAAACCCTATACAAGGCAATTAATTATAGTTTAGGAACAATTTCAAAAATTATTGAAATGCCGATTTCCTATATTAAAGTACGTTCTAATCCTTATACATTATTGAGCCAAAATTTATTACAAGTTGCAAGAAAAGTACTTCATCGAAAAAGCAAGAAAGTATTGTATGCAACTAGAGAAGGTTTTATTTATTGGGGCGAAGATGTTACGGATGACGAACATAGCTTAATAGCAGAGAAGTATTTAGCAGGTAGTAAAGAAGATATTAAATTTTTGGAGTTAACCAATATAACTGCCCAAAAATGCAAATTTGGATTTATCGGTTCTGCTCCTTTTGGTGTAGCCGAATTAAACGAAATTACTAGCGTATTAGGAGATAAGTTTTTAGGGCTTTCTCCAAATGGAAGTAATACCATTTCGGATTTTGAGGGTTTTGTTGAGCTAACAAAAAAGCTGATTGAAATTTACAAAATGCCAATTGAGTATGATGTAAAAGACCAAAAATTAAGCCTTCGTTATAATGAAAAAATAGAAGAGAACGGGGAAGAAATAGAGCAAAGTTTTAAAACTATTTATAATCTTCATAAAATTCAATGGCTTAATACGAAAGAAAACAAATTGTGGAAAGTTGATTTTGATAGTTGGGTTAAAAGCAATCAAACTTTACCGGAAACAATTGAATTAACAATTTCGGATCAAACAATAAAATTAAATACCGTAGCCGATTTTTTAGCATTTATTGACAATAGCGTAAAATCAAAAAATGCATTGTATAAAACCTATTTAAATTTTGCCAAAACATTCAAAGTCACTGAGGAAGAGGATGATATTGAAGACTACATTGAAAATTTACAAAACAGTATCATCCAGTCTTTTACTCCTACAAACGAAGGAGGTAACGTTAAACAATTTATTTTCGACCGTTATTTTGAATGCTTGGGTAATACAAATCTACAATTTTTAGAAACCTATAATCCGCAAATTCCTATAAAAAAAGAGATGTGTGCTTTTACAGGTGGAGTTGGTAAGGTTGATTATAAATCGGAGGTAGCTTTTGCAATGAAGGCTAGGGGATTTAGTAATAGAACTATTACAGCACTAAACAATAATACGAGTCATGTTTCCGCATTATTTGCAGAAGAAAATAAATTACGAGCATCCCAATTTAAAGTCTCTGATTCTAACCTAGTAATATACCATGATTTTTTTGAAACCAAATTAGATGTGGATCGAGATATTATTCAAAGTTGTGTAAAAGCAAAGGATGAAATTAAACTGCTAAAAGATGGCGTAATTGAGTTTGATAAAAATGCTAAGTTTCAATACAACTTATACAATCTCGAATTTATCAAATTAGCACCTAAAGTAGAACCTACTTTTTTCCTAGTACGAAAATGTTTGCGAATGGTTCATCAATTAGGACTTCGTTCCTACATCGCAGGCATCATGACACCCTATCAACCACATAAAGCCGTATTTCATTTTGAAAATGCGCCTCGGTTTTTAAAATTATTGGGTTGGGATAGTGTACGCTTAGTAGAATTAGAAGAAGTACTGGATGAAATAAAGTTAGTTTTAACATTCGGAAAAAATAGAATTGAAAGTAATTTATTGAAAATTGCTAAAAGCCGACTAGCTTACTTTAGCATTTTTTACGGTTTAAACGACGATGACAAACGAAAGGTATATAGCACCTTAGTTAATTTTTATAACAAGTATAAACATAAATTTATAGGTATGACCATAACAGAAAAACTAGTAGAACTTGCAGTCGAAATTGACACAGGTTTTAAAAGTAGTGCTGAGGAAACTTGGCTTATTAGAACCGCTTTTGACTATTTACGAAAATATCATAAACAAGGCAGTAATCGTGAAGATATTATTCAAAAAACATGCGGTGAAATTTATCGAAAAATGAGAATGAAAAATCCAAGTATGGATGCCATTCAAAATTTTGCGACAGCTATTTATGATGAATTATTTATGAAAGATTGGAGTGGTAAGATATTAACCCTCAACCAAGAAAAAGATTGGATTTATCAATTTGCTTTTCTATTTCGTAAAAAATCTTTAGAGATTGCCAGAACTCGCAAAGCCATTAGTTTGAAAAAACAATTGAGTGAGAAAGGCAAAGAAATTACATTAGAAAATGTAAAAGCATTACTTCCAAAAGAACAAAAAAAATACGTAAACCAATATTTAGAAACTATTAAAAGCTTATAAAAACTATGAAACAATTATTCGATATTATTCCAGAAAAATACTTTGTTAACGACCTCAAGGAAAATACTTTAGGTACTATTAAAATTGCTCTTTTACGAGAAGTAATTGGCAATGCTATTATCCGTAGTAATTATCCCGACGAAACAATTACCCTTAAATTATCTGACAAAAAAGATATTGTAGAAGTTCCTGCAAGAAAAATGAAAAGTCGGGAAAAATTATTGGGTTTAAAAATTTGCCGTCAATTTGATGTTGTTGATAGCAGTATGCGTTACAATGTGATAAAAAAGAGTGAACAACTAGCCAATCCTAATTCTATTTTGTTTGGCGACAGTGTAACGGAAAGTGGAGATTCGGTAGCATTAACAAGTCGTGTACTTTATGATTGGGCTTATTCCATTCGTGATATTAGCGAAATTACAGGCACGCTACAACACAATGCATTAAGCGAAGGAGGGACTATGTGGAATGAAGAAGAAGGAAAATTACGCCAATCACTTTTTCAAGTACAATACGTTAAGCCTGGTACTTATTTACCACATTTTTTAGTAGTAGAAAATGTAACGCCCGAATTATTTGTGCATTTGCTAACCTGCGTTATGCAGCAGTCTCGTTACTTTGCTCAAAGCACAACAAACAGCCCTTCTAATATTAAAAACCATATTTTAGGCGTTGGCTTTTCTAAGTTTGAGCAGCCAATTAATAGCTACACCATTACTAAAAATTGGAAAGAAGATGCTACGGTTTCTCTTGATGCGGTAACGGATGTTATTAATAATACAATGGTAGATGCTTATGGCGATAATTACAAAAGAGGTAAGTATTTAACTGAATTTATTAATGAATTGTGGAAAGACGAAACTGCCTTGCAAGCTAATTATAAAAAAGCTAAACAGGATTGCGTTCAATTTTTAAAGGACATTAAAATTACCAAATAATGGAAGCGAAAGTATTAAAACTAACGCTACTTAATCATTTATTTTACTATACCGAAGTATCTGGAGGTTCAACATCTGCGTCTGTTACAGGCGATTTTATTGGTGATTTAGCATTGACTTATGCCTTTAATAAAGCATTAAATAGCAATAGTAATTATTACCGATATTTGAAAAAACCGAACTACAAAGAAATTCAAAATTTTGGTTTTTATTGTACTGTTGCCCGGCCTATGACACGGAGTGTGAGAACAGAAGCTTATATCCAAAACACCTTATTTAATACAGATGGCTTTGTGGATGTAAAGGCGATAGAGAAATCGGGTAAATCGCCATTTAAAAATTTCCGTCAAGTCCAAGGGATTCACTTCGGTATGAGCTTTCAAGCTTTATTTTTATCGAAAGAGAAAATAAAATTACCTCCTGTAATTAGAGTAGGTCGAGCTTTAGAAACCTTAGTAGCAGTAGAAGAAGTTGCGTTAGATAAACAGATAAAAGATGAGTTTTGGCTCAATGCTTTTTCCTTAAAAACAGTTTTTGATAATCTTGATATTACCACAAAAATTTTAGTAGAGGAACAGAAAGTTAATTTCTCATTTGTATTAGAGAGTTATAATATTGTAAAGCAAATCTCTTACGAGAATGCTCAAACTATTTTTAAATCTACTTTTAATAATGGATAGTTTTTCAATAAAAATTAATCCCCAGTACGTTAAACAAACAGCAGAAAAGGAAATAATTGATGGGCGAGAGTGTTTGTTGCATGAAGTTCAAAAGCGCATGAAATTGGATTTTGAACAACTGCCAGAGTTCACCATTATTACAGCACCTACAGGAACAGGGAAAAGTTATGCTTTTCCCTTTCCTGTACTTAATGCCAAAAAAGCACCTAAAGGCATTGATGATGTTGGCCAAGTTAGGGGCTTAATTGTATTACCTACAAATGCTTTAATTAGTGAGTTAACTGCAAGTTTCAAAAAAACATATCCGCAATTAATTATTAATGAACTAACTGGACCCGAGCTTAATAAGCATGAGGTAAAAGGTTATAACCGATGGAAAAAATGTATTGAAATAGCGACAGAAAGCGATTTAGTAATTACTAATCCTGATTTAATTAATTATGCAATGCATGGCGGTTACCATCAATGGGCTTGGAATAATAAAACGGGTGCAACTAGATTTACCTCTTTCCTAGATAAATTTAATTACCTTATTTTTGATGAATACCATTTGTATGATGAAGCACAAATTGCCAATATTTTGACGATGGTAAAACTGCGAAAATTATTATTACAACATGAAGCAATTACTAAAGGTATTATTCATGGAATTAGGTTTTTATTTGTTTCTGCCACGCCAGAAGAAGGTTTAAAAAGAATTTTTGAACAGGAAGAATATGCCTATGAAGAAATAATTGAAGAGATAATTACGAATAGTAATAATGCTCGCCCTATTCATGGAACTTTAGAAGTAGAGTTTGTGGATAGCAAAAACATTAAAGAATTAATTAGTGATAAAATTCCTGAAATTAGAACAGTTTTAAAAACGCAAAAAGTATTATTGATTTTAGATAAATTACGAGATGTACAAGAACTAGCAATAGAATTAAAATCTACTTTTGAAGAGTATGAAATTTACGAAAGTACTGGTTATGTTTCTAAAGAAGAGAAACACGATGAAAAAATAAAAGCCGCTAATTTGATTATTGCAACAAATAAAGCAGAGGTTGGAGTTAACTACGATGTGGAATATTGCATTATGCAACCAGGGAAATATTATCAAAATTTTGTACAGCGTTTTGGTAGAGTTTCAAGGGGAGATTTAGAGGGTAAAGTAGTCGTTTCTATAAATAAAAGCTATAGTAAGTATAAACGTATTTTTAAGGAAGTATCGAGTATTAATTACTACGATTTTTTAGAATTAATGCGTAGACAATTACAAGGTAAAGCTTTTTATGAAAAACGAGTGCCTATGTATATGGGTGAGTATATTTGGTGTATTTCTAATAGAATAAGACGGCATCAGGAATATGATGTTAGCCAATATTTCCAAAGAAGATTAACAGAAACAGACTTTTTTAAGAGCAAGGATGCACAGCGGTTTTATTTATTTCAAAATATTCATAAGAAAATTTGTGGTCTTATGTCTATTGCACTAAAAAAAGAAAAAATTAGTCAAACCTATTGGGATGAGGAAGTTAAAAAACTAGAACACCGACATAAAAGAACATGGGAATGGGCTGTTTGGTGGAAAAATTATATTGACACCTATTTAACCTTCAGAGATGGCTCTAAAGTAGTTAAAATTTATGACCGCATAAAAGGCGAAGAATTGGATTATTCATTAGATTGGATTTTACAACATAAAGTAATTGAAAATATAGAAACGATTCAAGAAGAACCGTATGAAATTGTAAAATATACAGTAGGGAATTTAAAGGAGCAAGACAAGGATATTGAATATACCGTTAGTACATTGCCTAATGCAGGCACGAAAGAAAATAATTATTTGAAATATAGTGAAATGTTTGAATTAGACAAAGTTTTTAAAAAATCTGTTCAAAACATTTATGATAAAAGAAGAAAAGGAGTAGAAAAAATTGACGAATTACAAGCAGAACTTTGTAAGGAAATAATTAAATTACATTCAACGTTTAGCCGAAAACGGTTAAAAATTGAAGATATCGCAAACGATGATAGATTCATGTAATTTATCTTTTTCATCCCCTATTCCCCCCCCAAAAAAAAAACACCCCACAAAAACTAATCATCAACCCCCAAAAACCATGCAAAACATCACCGCAACCCACATCAACTACTATCATATTTGCCAA
>JAHDBT010000741.1 GCA_020630215.1 Bacteroidota bacterium | reverse complement strand
AACAAAGTTATAAAATGTTAGAATTTATAAGTCAGCCCTGGACCTGGTATGTGTCTGGGCCTCTTCTTGCCCTAGTTATGTTTTTACTATTGTTATTTGGAGGTAATTTTGGTGTTTCGGGTACTATGCGTACCATGTGTGCAATGGGAGGGGCAGGTAAAAAAATATCCTTTTTTAATTACAACTGGAAAGCCCAAATTTGGAATGTGGTATTTATTTTAGGGGCTATTGTAGGCGGATTTATTGCTGCCAATTTTTTAGCCACGCCAAGTACTGCAATAGCTCCAATTTCGGAAGCAACCATTAACGATTTAGCCCAACTAGGAATTAATTACGATGGACAAATAGCACCAACTACCTTATTTACTTGGCAAAGTTTACTTACCCTAAAAGGATTTTTCATTTTGGTGCTAGGAGGTTTTTTAGTAGGTTTTGGCGCACGGTGGGCAGGCGGTTGCACATCGGGTCATGCTATAAGCGGATTGTCTAATTTGCAAATCCCTTCCTTAATTGCCGTTATTGGTTTTTTTATTGGCGGACTAATTACTACACATATATTACTGCCTATTATTTTTAGCTGGTAGTTTTTTTGGGTAGAGGGTATTTTTGTAGAAAGTAGAACGTATTGGCATTTGTAAAAAAATAAATAACAATTAATATTATGAAATTCTTAAAATATTTATTGGTCGGCATCCTCTTTGGGATTGTAATGACCAAATCCGAAGCCATTTCTTGGTATCGCATTCAGGAAATGTTTCGTTTTCAAGCATTCCATATGTATGGCATTATTGGTTCGGCACTAGCAGTAGGCATTGCTTTAACAGCTTATATTAAAAAGCGGCAGCTAAAATCGTTAGAAGGGGAGGTGATAAATATTGCTCCCAAAAACCAAAGCATTGCTAGGTATTTACTAGGCGGTATTGTATTTGGCTTAGGTTGGGCCTTGTCGGGCGCATGTCCTGGACCAATGTATACTTTGCTGGGAAACGGATTTAGCGTTTTTATTGTTGTGATTGCCAGCGCATTACTCGGCACTTTAACTTATGGCGCAGTACGTAATAAATTGCCGCATTAATTGTTGCTAGTGGCTTAGAAACTTAGATTGTGAGTCACTAGCGCTACAAAAAAAATTATTGGATTCATGTAAACTTGTCCAAAATAGGTATCTTGCAGCTTCACGATTAATAAGAATATGCAAGCACTTCACGAAAAATTTATGCGTCGTTGTTTAGATTTAGCCGAAAAAGGCGGCAGCTACGTAGCACCTAATCCTAAAGTAGGGTCGGTAATTGTACACGAAAACCGCATTATTGGTGAGGGTTTTCACCAAGTTTACGGGCAGGCACATGCCGAACGCAATGCTATTAACGCTGTTGTAGAGGCAGACAAACACCTGCTGCCCGAAAGTACACTGTATGTAAATTTAGAACCTTGTAGTTTTCAAGGGCATCAGCCACCTTGTGCCAATTTGTTGATAGCAACAGGCATTAAAAAAGTGGTGGTTGGCGATTTAGATCCTAATCCTAAAGTGGCAGGGAATGGCATGAAAATGTTGGAGGAAGCTGGAATACAAGTTACACAAGGTATTTTAAAAAAGGAATGTGCTTGGCAAAATCGACGTTTTAAAACGTTTCACCTAAAAAAACGCCCCTATATTGTGCTTAAATGGGCGCAAACCATCGACGGCTACATTGCCCCCGATAACGAACACCAAAAATGGATTAGCAACCAACTTACCAAACGTATTTCGCACCGTTGGCGCACCGAAGAACAAGCCATTATGGTAGGCCGAAAAACCGCACAAGTAGACAATCCGCAATTAACGGCTCGCCTATGGACGGGCAAAAACCCCCTGCGCTTAGTACTAGACCAACGCCTACTACTTGCCAACGATTTGCACTTGTTTGATAGCACTACGCCAACCGTTATTTTTACCGCTAAAAACGTTCCTCAAAAACCCAATGTAGCATACGCCCGCCTAGACTATACCGAATCTATCCCTCACCAAGTAGCGGAGTATTTATATAATCGACCCGTAATTTCTGTTTTAATAGAAGGTGGACCAACGCTGCTAAAAAGTTTTATTCAAGCCAATTTGTGGGATGAAGCTCGTATTTTTATTGGCAACCAATACTGGGGAAGTGGTAAAGCTGCGCCCAGTTTATCTAGTGTAGCGCTGCACTCCAAAGAACAATTAGGAGATAATGAATTGAAGGTGTTGCTGAATACGCAACAAATGGATGGAAATGTTTAGATTTCTGATTTTTTTCTGCTGGCGTAATTGTCTGAATTTGGATGCATTGGATTTGTGGATTTTTTGGATGCTATGCTAACGCTAACACAAACAAAATGACCAATTACCAAATCACAATTTTC
>JAHDBT010000129.1 GCA_020630215.1 Bacteroidota bacterium | reverse complement strand
AATCTAACACTCTAACTGTTAATGGCTTAGCCTTTTTCGGTCAAGCACTAAATAAATGCAATAAAAAAAAAGCCGATTATCATCTATAAAAAATGATAATCGGCTTTTTTTGTTGCCTATATTTTGGTGTTTAAAATCTAACTCCCCTTCCTAAAAAAAAGCGAAGCGTAGCCGTTCAGTACTAAATACCCTCTACCAACTACCCTGTACCAATTTACTCTACATGAATTCGGTTAATTAAATTTTCCATTACATATTCTTCCATATCACTGTGTAATGCTTCTTCTCTTTCTTGTAGGGCATGGAAAAACCACATTAAAAAGATACTAAGTATTAGTGAAATGAGTGTTGTATCGAAGGCTACGTACATGGCACTGGTTACTAGGCTTAAACCTTCTTCGCTGCTTGCTTGGTCGGCATAACCTAAAGATTGTGCAATACCGATAATCGTACCAATAAAGCCAATAGAAGGAATTGCCCATGCTAAATAGCGAATAATGGATTGCTTACTTTCGGCTTTGTTCATGTTAATTCTTATCTGCCTAGATACTACTTCTAATACATCCGAAATAGATTTATCGGCTCTAAACTTAGTACAGGCTTTACGTATTACATCTACCATTAAAAAGTCGTGTTCTTTTTTATAGTCGATCATTTTCAGTTTCAGGTCGTTCACATCGTCTGGCGATAATACCCATTGTTCTTGTTCGGGTAATAGCTCCAAGTTTAAACTGGTTTCTTCGTATTTTACTCGATGTGTACGGCTGTTAATCTCAAAAATGCCCCAGAAAAAGGCCACATAAGTTAATAACTGAATAATGCCACTCGGCATTTGTCCGCCTAATAATTGAAAAATGCGTTGTGCTATGGAACCTTTTCCCATCAACATATACCCTGCTACTGCCACAGCAATAATAGCTAAGGAAATGATGAAAGCCATGATTAGGTTTTTACCTCTTCTATTCATTATTTAGATGCATTTATGTTAAGATTCTTGTTTTTGGTTACCGTTAGGTTATAGGTTTAAGGTTACAAATTTAAAGTTTCTGGTTAACGAGCATACGTAAAAAACGAAGCATAACCTTTAACTTAAAATTTTTAACTTCCAACTAAATTCCTGCCTAGTAATTAGGATTTCTAATAGCTACGGTATTGGTAAAATCGGTATTTAATACACTGTAAGCAGCCGAGTGACGGTTATCTGCCTCGTCGGTATTTTTAAATACGAGTTTGGTTGTACCTACTTGTATGGTATCGCTATCGTGCAAGTATACGCGTGAGTTTTTGGGCAAACGGTCGGTTAATCCATTAATATAAGTACCGTTTGTGCTCGGCGAGCCTCCTCTTAGGCGGCCATTATCAAATAGTTTGTAGTTAAAGCGGTGCAAAAAGTCTTTGTTAATATGAATGATTGCGTGTACACGGCTTACATATTCATCATCTTCCACTCTAATATCTACCTGATGTGGTCCGTCGGGGCGGCCAATTACATTATCTCCTTCAAAGAGTTCGTAAGTAACGGGCAATTTACCTTCGGTATGTACAATAAGCCAACCTGCTACAATTTTACCTTCTTTCTCTGGATTTTTGTTTTTCTTGATAATAATAGGTCCAGTTACCGATTTTTCGATTTCTTCATCTGGTTTTAAATGGTCTAGGATATTATCAATATTTTCCTGTTGTTGCGGTATATTTTCTCGGTAAATATCATGAATAGACACCGGTTTAGATTCTTCTGGATCTAATACGGGTTTATCAATAATTACATCCTCTTCGGGTTCTTTATCGTCTTGCAAGTATTTATTAAGCGGATAGTTGCAAAATTTGCAGCGATATTTAGGTGCTACTACAGGAGTTGTTTTTGTGCAATTATAACATTGTACTTTTGCCATGAAATATAGGTTTGTTAAATGGTTGTTTTATTGTTTATTTTGTTAACAACAGCAGATGAAAGAAATTAGACCTTTTTGCAAAAACTTCGTTTAGTCTTGTTTTGTTAGGAAACGTTAAATAGTATAGGGTAGTTAGTATTAGGTAGTTGGTATATAAACCGTTTTCCTACCTATGTTAGGCCCTATCAGCGTGTGTGTAGAGAAAATTCATGAATTTTCTCTACGGAAAAAATAAAAACCCGATTGATGGATTAATTAAGTACATATTTCAGCATCAGTTCAAGTACAAGCGGATGGTTTTCTGCTTTGGCTTTATTCATCATACGTTTTCCTTTTACGGGATCGTGTGCGCCTCCACATTTGCCATTGTAATACATAAAGCCTAGGTAAAATTCGGCTTCGGTATCAAATTCTGGGTTAAAGCGGTATTTATCTAAAATTTTGAAACTCTCTACGTAATTTCCTAGTTTAAATAAGTTTTTACCAACATTTATTTCGTGTAAAATAGACTTGCTGTTTCCTCTAACAGGCGTACCTCTATCAGAAGGCACGTCATCAATTTTGGAAGTCTGAAACACATCCTCCTTATTATCTTTTATTGGTGGTTTTTTAATTATTTCCGTGGCATTAGGATCTGGCTTCGAGACATCTGTTGTTGGCTTATTTGTATTAGGTTCTATATTGGGTTTATCCTTAATAATACTTGTTTCCGTGCCATTACTATCTGTTACGGTAGGTGTTTTATCTACAGTTGGTTTTGTTTTTCTTCCTTCGAGTATATCAATTAATTCGGTGGCCGATTGTGCTCGTTTTCCTGCGTGTTTTACTAGGCAGCGTCTTACAATTTTGTCGTAGGGTGCGGGTAGTAAATCGTAATTAATTTCTAAATCTTGGAATAAAATGTTGTTCAAAATTTGCTCGTAGGTAATGCCTTTGGTACGAGAACCAAAGGGTAATCCTTGGGTAAATATTTCGTACAAAATAATTCCTAAAGCCCAAAGATCGATATTAGTAGTTAGCTTGCCATTTAAGCCATATACGGCAGGGGCAAATTGCTCAGGAGCCATGTACTCTACACTTCCTAATAATTGCGAAGAAACATTGGTATCTCTACTGCTTATTTCTTTACTAATACCAAAGTCGGCAATTTTAGCTACTAGCTTTCCTGTTTCTTTAGAAAGCAATATGTTTTTGGGTTTTAAATCTCGATGAGCTATATTTTGGGTATGCAAGTACTCAATACCTTTTAAAATACCTAAAATGATGGATTTATAGGTTGCAGCATTGCGTTTTTGCTTAAAAAAGATGCTAATATCTCCCGAATCGGCATACTCCATTATCCCTACTTGTGTTTCTTCTTTTTCGCCAATGGCGTTTACCGAAGGAATAATAGTAGCATCAAAATAGCGAATTAAATTCGGATGAACGAGGCTGTCCATACGATTAATTTCGCTAATGATATCATATTTATCTGACTCAACTCCCTTGTAAAATTTTAAGGCTACCATGCGCTTTCTTACATTATCATAAGCCTTATAAACTCTCGAAAAGCCACCTTTACCTATAAAATCTTTGGCTGAGTTAAATGTATATCTATCTATAAATTTCATATACTTATTTCCTGTAACTTTAGGATAACATCCAATGCTCTACGTAGTAATATTAACTGTAAACAGGTTTCTTTATCCAATTTTTTTTTTAAAACAAATCTGTTACAAATCGTTTTCAAAACTAATGGTTAAGCTTGAAACGGCCACTAAGATAAGTAAATTTTATTAATAACGGCATTGTGATGGAAGTTGATGTAAAAAAAATAGTTTTCGCCTTTAACTATAGGCAATCAGATGCTTAAAATTTAAGTGTTTTTTTGCTAG
Source organism: Bacteroidota bacterium (assembly GCA_020630215.1). GTDB lineage: Bacteria > Bacteroidota > Bacteroidia > Chitinophagales > UBA2359 > JAHDBT01. The sequence goes on along the minus strand of JAHDBT010000129.1, from coordinate 11,237 downwards.
AAAAAGCGAGTTTGTTTAGGAAGTTGGTTGGTGCTTTTTTTAGTGCTTTTGAGCGTAAGAAGTACTTGTGTATTTTGACATATTTATCCAAGCGGTTTACACTTTTGCTACAAGCCGGGAGGCTTTGAACCTGTTTGGCTCAAACGGGGACACTTGCCCCTGCTGCCTGGTCCAGCTTGGAGACTAGAACCGGCAGCAAAATTAAATGATGAGTAGTAAAGCGTGCCTTTATTTTAATTGCTCTAACCAATTGGATTCTAGTAAAATCATTCCAAAAACTAGGATGACTAAAACCAAGAGCCATGCTGCTAAGGACCACCAGGTTAGGTTAAGGGCTTGTTGGGATTTTACTTTGTATTTTTTGCGCCAAACTACAAATAAAATAAGTCCTAAAAGGGGCGACAACAGTACGTTACCAACAAACAACCACCGTTTTTGTGCTTGACTTAACTCCACTTCCGATTGACTGCTTTCCACAATTCTTCTACTAATGCTTCGCTGTACTTTTTCTCCTCCTTCTAATAGTTTTAATAGTTCATCTGCGTTAGCAACTCTGTTTCCTGCTTTTTTTACCAAGCTCCAGCGAATAATGGTTTGGAAGGGTTCTATAATATCTTCAATTTCTTCGGCAATATCTTTTTGCATAATACGCAGCATTACCTGCTCGTGCGAAATGCCTTCGTTGCGGCCACCAAAGGGCAAATCGCCTGTAAACATTTCGAATAAAATAACACCAAACGACCATAAATCTACATTGGTACCTAATTGTCCGTTTACGCCAAATTTCTTGGTAGCAAATTGTTCGGGTGCCATATACTCCATAGTGCCTAGCAAACGAGAAGATTGTGCGCCTTCTTGACTGATGCGTTTGGCGAGTCCAAAGTCGGCAATTTTAGCGGTCCAAATTCCATTTTGCCGATTCAGGAGGATGTTTTGGGGTTTTATATCTCGGTGAATTACGCCATTTTCATGTAAATGCCCAAGTCCTTTTAAAATATCGCCTACAATTTTTTTAAGGGAGGTAACAGAGGGGAACGTTTTCATGTATTCGTTCAAATCGCCCGCATTTGCTAGTTCTATAATGGCGGCTTGCATGGTGGCGTTTTCGTCGTATATGCTTGGCGATGCTAAGGATACGGCATCGTAGTACATGATTAGGTTAACGTGTTTAAGTCCTATTACTTTTTTTAATTCTTCTAATACACCGTATTTATCTCCTATATCTCCTTCGTAAAATTTAATGGCTACATTTCGTTGCATAAGGGTATCGTAGGCTTTGTAAACTTTTGCAAAGCCTCCTTTTCCCAAAATATCGGTATGGGGGTCGTATCTGTATCTGCCTCTAAATTCTTTTAGTGTCAAATTTGGTGATTAGTGATTGGTAGTTAGTATTTGGTATTTAGACCGTTCGCTTCGCTCACGGTATGGATTTAAGTTAAAGTTTTGTTGGTATATAATGACGTTAAAGACTTACTATTTTTTAGAAAAATAGTAAGTCTTTGTTGTTCCAAAACAAAAATAGGTTTTGCACAAACCTTTTAGGCAATCCGAAACTTATTAATTAGCATCGAATAGCCAAGATTTGTACAAAACCTAAATGGTTGATTGACTAAGTATGTCTAATTATTTATTTCAATAAATCAACGCTGCGGCTAACAAATTGTGCTAGTTTTTCTCCTTGTAACATGCCTTGTTGTAGCAGGGCTAGGTCGAAGAGTTGCTTGGTTAATTTTTGTTGTGTTTTTTCGGTTTTACGTTCTAGGATTTTACTTACTAATGGGTGATTGGCATTTACCACTAGGTTGTACATATCTGGCATATTGCCCATCATGTTATCTCCTCCCATTGCCGACATATCTTTCATACGACGCATAAACTCGGTGCGGGTAATTAGTACCGGTGGTTCGCTAGGAGATAATGCTTGCACATTTACTATACCTCCCGACTCTGCTACTTCGCTTTTAAACAAATCGGTTACTTTGGTGGTTTGTTCTTCATTTAAAACCGAATCAATTTTAATGTCTTTTTCAATCAATTTATCTATCGTATCGGCATCTACACGTTTAAAGTTTACTTTACCTTCTTGTGTTTGTTCTAGCTTATTAATAAAGTGTGGGTCAAGCATGGTATCTAGTTTTATTACTTGATAACCTTTATTAATTACTGCATCAATATAGCTAAATTGTTCGTTGGTATTACTGGTGTATAATACCACTAATTTATCGTCTTTATCGGTTTGTAAATCTTTAATATTTTCTTTTAGTTCTTCTAAGGTAGCAAATTTGCCATTAGTATCTTCAAATACCACAAAGTTTTTTGCTTTTTCGTAAAACTTCTCTTCGCTTAACATGCCGTATTTAATTAACACGCCAATATGTTCCCATTTTGTTTCAAAGTTTTCTCGGTCGTTTTTAAACATTTCTTCGAGCTTGCTGGCTACTTTTTTGGTGATGTAGCGATTAATTTTTTTCACTTCTGGGTCGCTCTGCAAATAACTACGAGATACGTTTAACGGAATATCTGGCGAATCGATAACGCCATGTAATAGGGTTAAAAACTCAGGAACAATGTTTTCGGTTTGTTCGGTTACAAACACTTGGTTGCAATATAAGTGAATGCGGTCTTTACGAATTTCTAAATTGTTACGCAATTTAGGGAAATACAAAACACCCGTTAAGTTAAATGGATAATCTACGTTTAAGTGAATCCAAAAAAGTGGGTCTTCGCTGTGAGGATATAAAATTTTGTAAAAGTTGAGGTAATCTTCGTCGGTTAAATCGGCAGGTTTTTTTGCCCAAATAGGATTTGGTTCATTTACAATTTTATCTACCTCAAATGTTTCTTCTTCCTCGCTGTCTTCTTTTTTAATGGTTTGCGTTTCGGTACCAAATTTAATTTCGATGGGTAAAAATCGGCAGTATTTGGTTAGCAATTCGTTAATGCGATATTCTTGTGTGTATTCGCTTAACTCTTTATCAATATGCAAAATAATATCAGTTCCTCTATCGGCTTTATCGCTTTCACCAATTTCGTATTCGGTGCCGCCATCAGAAACCCAGTGTGCGCCTGCTTCGTTTTTGTAAGATTTGGTGTGTATTTCTACTTTATCGGCTACCATAAAGGCAGAGTAAAAACCCAATCCAAAATGGCCAATTACTGTTTTGGCATCTTTGTATTTTTCTACAAATTCTTTTGCGCCAGAGAAAGCAATTTGGGTAATGTATTTTTCTACTTCGTCTTGCGTCATTCCAATTCCCTTATCACTAATCGTTAGTGTGCCAGCTTCTTGGTCTACGCTTACTTCAATGAGTACCTCTTCTACATCGCCAACATCTTCGCCACGGTTAGCAAGGGTTAATAATTTTTGGGTTGCATCTACGGCGTTTGCTACAAGTTCTCGTAAAAATATTTCTTGGTCAGAATATAAGTACTGCTTAATAATGGGTAATATATTATCCGTTTGAACGCTAATAGTACCTTTTTGCATAATGCTTATAAATTTTATGTTGTTTAGTAAATGATTTGCTTTTATTTAGTAGAAGGTACTTTAGTAGTAGGTAGAAAGTAGACCTATTTTAAAGTACCTCTTCTTGTGTAGAACATTTTACAAAACCAACTATTCAAAGGATGTGCCATTGCGTATTTACTGACATATTGACTTAGAGCGTGTAACTATTGTCATTACTAGGGCTTTGTAGCATGACTAAGTAACGGGAGTAAGGCTACAAAAATCAGCTGTTCCATTTTAAGCTCCTCCCTTAACACTACTCACCATCAATGTTATAACATTATTCTTCCATTATTAAAAAAGCAATAAAAACTTATGCAAGTTTTAGTTTTTTTACTATCTTGCTAATGATTCAATTAATTTTCACACCCCTTACAATTAAATTCGCACTTATGAAAAATGTATTATTCTCTATGGCATTGCTATGCCTATATTTCTCGTGCTTGGCACAAAGCCCGTTTCCTACTAGCGCAGCTACTCCCGTTTGGGAAATGACCGAACACAACTGCTGGGATTCTTTTGCAGAAGACGATTATCCTTATAAATACCAGTTATTAAATACCTTTGACTTGGATGGACAATCTTACTCGGGTATGTATCGAGATGATGTGTTGTTAGCTTATTTGAGAAATGATGGCGACCTTGTTTATGTTCGCAACGCTGATTCTCTAATAGAGGAAATTTGGTTGGATTTTAGTGTAGAGGTTGGCGACAACTTCGCATTTGCCGATTATTTTAACTCTTCCTTTTCAGACATGCCAGACTATTACAATGCTGTTGTAGAAAGCATTGAAACCATTGTGTTTGATGATGGTATTCCTAGAAAAAAAATAAATATTTTAGCGACCGAAATCGGAGATGAAGAGGAATTTACCTACGAAGTAAGTTATGTAGCAGGCTTTGGTTTTTATAATACCGAATCTCCACTTAGTTTTACTACTGTAAGTCTTTATGATGATTGTGACTTTATTAACTGTTTTGCTCTTAATGGAGCACCCGTTTGGGGTTCTTGTAATTTAATTGTCAACCCACCTTTCCCTACTAGTGCCGATGATGCTGTTTGGTATGTTGGCTTATACTCTTGTATATTTGAAGGTTATGCTGATGAGGCAACTTACACTTATACTTTACAAGATACTTTTAATTTCGAGGAGCAATCTTATTCTGTACTTTATAAAAATGAGGAGATAATAGGCTACTTACGAAATGAAGGAAGAAAAGTATATGCACGGACTGCCGAATTAAGTGATGAGTTTGTTTTATTTGATTTTGGCGTTAGCGTTGGCGATGTAGTTGATATATATGATATTACGGGTAATAGTACTTCTCCTGTAATTTATACTGTTTCGATGATAGACACGGTTATACTTAATGACGGTATAGAACGAACAAGGGTTATTTTTCAGGAAGCAGAGATTTACAGTCCTCTTTTAGCATGGCTAGAAGGTTATGGATTTACCCTTGTCTTCAATCTTGATCCTTTTCATCTATTAAATCAAAACGAAGATATTGAATGTAGTGAAATTATGTGTTATACCGTAGGCGGAGAAAAGGTTTCTGGCAACTGCGACGATTTTCTATCCAACATTACCCTCGACATACATCTCCTAAATTTTACCGCCCAACTGCAAAACAACAAAAGTGCCTTGCTCAACTGGCACATCACCCCTCGCCCATTCGACGATTATTTTGTGGTAGAAAAAAGTACCGATGGTAATACCTTTACGGCATTATCAACTATTTGGTGCGAAGCCAATCAAGCTAAATATCAATACCAAGATAATAACAAAATTACTAGCACTACTTACTACCGCCTTAAAATGGTAGAAAAGGATGGCAACTTTACTTACACCAAAGTACAAGCCGTTTATCCTGCTGCTTATGGCACTTTTTACCAAGCTTTTTACAATGACAAGCAACAAAGTTTACAACTGCAATTTGCCGCACAAGGCGAAGCACAAATTGTAGTAAGCGATGTGATGGGTAAAACCTATTGGATGCAAAGTGCTGCTGCTAGTCCTAACCAAACTGTTGCTTTGTCATTGAGCAATATGCCTAGCGGATTGTTTTTGGTAACTGTAAAATTGAATGGACAAAAGCATACACAGAAGTTTGTTAATATTAGATAGTTTTTGGTAGCACGTACTTTCTGTATAAGGTATGATACTTTCTACAAAAATACTTGCTACTTTATACAAAAACACTTGCTGCTAATTTTTGAAACCTCCTTAACTATTACTATGTTTGGGCTATGTTAAATTTTATTGCTAAACGCATCTTGTACGGAATCTTGGTTTTGTATGGGGTAATTACCATTGTGTTTTTTTTATTTAACGGCTTGGGCGACCCTGCCCGCCTAACGCAAGGGCAACGTACCGACGTTGCTACGCTGGATGCGGTGCGTAAGGAACTGGGTTTAGACAAACCTTTGCTAGTACAGTATGGCATGTACTTAAATGATGTGTCGCCAATTTCGTTTCATGAAAATACGGATGATAACCGAAGTAAATACAACTACACCCCCCTGTTGCCACTAGGCGGAAAAACAATGGTTGCCAAACGGCCTTATTTGCGCTACTCGTACCAAAGCAAAAGGCAGGTTACCGAAATACTGATGGAAGCTTTGCCCAAAACGATTATACTTGGTTTGAGTGCCATTATTTTTGCTAGTATTGTAGGAATTTTCTTTGGGGTGATTGCCTCCTTAAACCAGTTTAATGCGGTAGATAATTCTATTTTGGTGACTTCCATTTTAGGTATTTCGCAGCCCTCCTATTTTTCGGGAATTATTTTGGCTTTGATATTTGGTTATTGGTTAGGAGATTATACAGGATTAAATTATACTGGTAGTTTATACGAATTGGATGATTATGGTAACGAAAAGCTGGTGTTAAAGAATTTAATATTACCCGCTATTGCGCTAGGTATTCGCCCAATTGCTATTATTGTGCAGTTGACTCGTAGCACGATGCTCGAAACGCTTTCGCAGGATTATGTGCGAACAGCTTATGCTAAAGGATTGGGAAAATGGACGGTAATTTTTAAACATGCTTTGCGTAATGCACTAAATCCAGTTATCACCACTATTTCGGGTTGGTTGGCTTCTATTTTGGCAGGGGCTTACTTCATCGAAATTATTTTTGATTATAAAGGCCTGGGCTACGAAACAATTAATGCATTAAATACGTTAGATTTTCCAGTAGCAATGGGTGCAATATTGTTTGCGGCGGTTTTGTTTGTCGTAGTTAACATTTTCGTAGATATACTTTATGGAATTTTAGACCCTAGGGTATCTGTTAAAAACTAATGTTATTTTGCACAAAATCACCAAGCATTGTTTTTTTTTACGAAATTTTGTTTACTTTGTAAAAAATAGCTTATCTTTATCCTTAGAAATCATGCAATAGTGATTTTAAATACAAAGCTCTATAGTGGAATATTGTGGTCGGATGGTGATGTATGCCCCCCTAACAGCATACGTTTTCATTAGTTTGGAAGACTATCCGACCTTTTTTTTCTTTCCTCTTTTAAAACATTAATACTATAAAATGGAAAAGACCATTTACCGCATTTTGGTAAATGGTCTTTTTTTTATGTTGCTATGTTTCGTAATAAACGCACTAAAGCTCGTTTTACCATTTGTTACAACTTCTCTACTTTCTTCGTACTTACTTCGCCGTATATATTGGTAAGTTGTACTAGGTAAATGCCTTTGGCTAAATGCCCTATTTCTAATTGATTAATGGCTCCTGCTTTTTCTATTAATAGTTTGCCATTTATATCGTATAGGGCAACTTTGCTGAGTACCTCTTTGGTGTTAATTTGTAAAATGTTGGTGGTAGGATTGGGGGATAATTGAATAGTAGCCGCAAGATTAGCTTCCTTGATTCCTATAGGAAAATTGTTGTTTTCAAAATATAGAAAATTTGCAAAATAGGTTCCCGTTGTTTCATCAGAATTGTATTCGCTTACTATAATATCAACATCGCCATCGCCATCCATATCGGCAATTCCAGGTATCCATAATATATCTTGGTCAGGGGTAAATAACCCAAAAGGATTTTCTTGTGCGGGTCCAAATTCAGTCATCCCGTTTTGACCTATGTTTTCTTGATAAGCAATTCCAAATCCATCGTCGCCATCTGTTGTTATCCATAAATCTAAATCGCCATCGCCATCCATATCTGCAAAAAATGGAATGGCATAATTGTTAACCGTTGCTATTCCAAAAGCATTGGTAACGGGACTAGCAAATGCGGGGCTATTCGCATTACCTGTATTTTCGTAGTAATGCATATCTGCCTCATAAGAACCCGCCCCATAATCGTAGGATGAACCTAGCAACAGATCCATATCGCCATCCCCATCTAAATCGGCAAAACTAGCTTTAATCGTTACAACATCACCTGTTAATGGTTCAAATCCAAAGGCATCTACCATAGGCGCAGCAAATTGCGGACTAGTAGCCGAGCCTGTATTTTCGTAATATTTAACTTGGTATTCACCTTCTGATGTTCCTATATTATAACCATAGACCGTTGTAAACAAGTCTAAATCGCCATCATTATCTATATCAACCAATGTTGGCATTTCCCAATAACTATAAACATCGTCCACAATTTCTGGTACTAAACCAAAAGGAGTTGTCTCTTGTGCGCCAAACTGCGGGTCATTACTACTGCCCGTATTTTCTACATAAAGAAACCCATTGCTATACGCATCCTCTGTTTCTACACTAAACAGCAATAGGTCTAAATCGCCATCGTCATCTAAATCGGCTATAGCTGGAAAAAGGTAGCCTCCCCCATCAATAGCTGTTAAACCAAAAGGGTTGGTAACTGGCTCTAAAAAATTTTGAGCATGGGCATTGCCTGCACTCAACAAACCAAACGATAAAGCAAAAGAACCCAATATAGTTTTTAGGCGAGCAGTAGGCAGAAGCGGTTTTAGCTCGGCTACTAGGCGTTTAATTTTAGCAACTAAACGCTGTGTGCTGTTTCCTAAATTGTGGTGTTTAGCATTGCGTAGTTGCTTGTTAAGTTGTTTTAATAAGCGTTTTAGTTTTCGCTCTTTACTAAAATGTCGAGCTTTTTTCATAAATTAAATGGTTTATTGGTTACTATTCCGCATTCGCTGAATAATAGTAGAAGGTACGCTTCGATTCAACTATTGGAGCAACTTTTTTTTTAGGATTGTCTAATTAATTATCTCCAAAATGAATCTGGTAACCCTCTTTCTACATTATACGAAAGTACGTTCTACTCGTTGCTGAACAGTAACCGTTTATTTAAGAAATTAATGCCTTCACTATTTTATGGTAAAAGTAAAGGTTATTCTTAAAACGTTTCAATTTTCTTTGAAGTTGTTTTGCAAGTTAACTTTTTAACTCGCCAAAATATGCCCTTCATTCACCAACATATACTCTTCATAATCCAACATGCTTTGTTGTACAATTTTTTTAGCAACTTCGGCATTTTGAAAATCGGCTACCTTTACGGTTTTGTTTTCTAGCTTTTTATAGTCCTCAAAAAAGTTGCGTAATTCTTTTAAAAAGTGTCTAGGCAATTCTGATATATCGTCAATGTGGTTCACACTCATATCGTTTTCGGCAACGGCAATAATTTTGTCATCTAGTTCTCCCCCATCCAACATACGCATTACGCCAATTACTTTTGCTGATACAATGCACATAGGCACTACCTGAATTTGAGATAAAATTACAATATCTAATGGATCTTTATCGTCGCAGTAGGTTTGCGGAATAAAGCCGTAATTGGCGGGGTAATAAATGGAGGCGAATAAAACTCGGTCTAAAATTAACATTCCACTTTCTTTGTCTAGCTCGTATTTTGCTCTTGTATTTTTAGGAATCTCAATAATTCCGTTTACAACATCCGGTGTGTTTTGTCCAATATTTACCTTATGCCAAGGATTTGTTACATCAATTTTCATTAAAACTTCTTTTCGTTAAAAAAATAAGGAGGCAAATGTAGTTATGTTAGTAACCTTATCAAAATTTAAACCAAATTACTCACCAAACCTTGCACCAATCCCCAAACCTTATCTACATGCCGTTGTTCCATATAGGTTTGTCCAATTACCAAACGCAAGGTATATTTCCCTTTAATTTTAGTGTGTGTTAAATACACTTTTCCTGTATCGTTAAGTGCTTGTAGCAATTGCTCATTAAGTTGATTCAATGCTGCTTCGTTTTTTCCTTTAGGATGGTAACGAAAACAAATCATATTAAAATGGGTAGGAGCCAATATTTCAAAATCGGGATGGTTTTTAATTTCGATTGCTAGGTTTTGCGCCATGCTGATGTGCGATTGTATGCGCTGCTGAATGCCTGCTACGCCAAAGCTGCGGATAACAAACCAGAGTTTCAACGCTCTAAATCTTCGTCCTAGTGGAATGCCCCAATCTCGGTAATTGTTTACTTGTGTATCTACTTTAGTTTTGAGGTATTCGGGCAGTATTTCGAAGGTGTTGAGTAGGGCTTGTTTGTCTTTTACAAAGTAGGCCGAACAATCGAAATTGGTGAACATCCATTTGTGGGGATTGAATACTAGGCTATCGGCTTTTTCGATGCCTTCAATCATCCATTGGTAGTTGTTTAGAACTAGGGCAGAACCTGCGTAGGCAGCATCAATATGCAACCATAGGTCATGCTTTTCGCAAATATCGGCAATGGGTTTTAGGGGGTCGATGGCGGTAGTGCCTGTTGTGCCTAGTGTAGCTATTACGCATAGGGGTTGGAGTCCATTTTGTATATCTTTTTGGATGGCAGCGGCTAGTAATTTTGGCTGCATGGCTAGGGCATCGTCTACACCAATTTCGACCAAATTATTAGCTCCAATACCTGCAATTTTTACGCCTTTTTCAATAGAAGAATGCGTTTCTTGAGAGCAGTATACTCGCATATTGGCATTTCCCTCAAAGCCTTTTTTATTAATAGCGTTGTTGGTTAATTTTTCTCGTGCCGATAGGATAGCGGTAAGGGTAGCGGTAGAGGCGGTATCTTGAATTACGCCTACCCAGTTACTAGGCAGCCCCGTCATTTGTTGCAGCCATTCCATTACCCGTTCTTCTAGTTCGGCAGCGGCTGGCGAGGTGTCCCATATCATGCATTGCGCGCCTATGGTGGCGGTAAGCATTTCGGCCAGTACAGAGGGGTAGCTACTGCTGGCAGGGAAGTACGCATGGAAGTTGGGGTGTTGCCAATGGGTGATGCCGGGCATAATTTGCGCTTCAAAATCGGCAAAAATATGGGTCATGGCTTCGCCTTGGTTGGGGGCTGTTGTTGGAATTTGCTCGTAAATTTGTCTAGGTTTCACCTTGCTTTTTACGGGGTACTGCTCGATATTTTCGAGGTAATCGGCCATCCAATCTACTAGTTGGTGGGCTTGTTTTCGGAAGTTGTTGTTGTTCATTTTTTTTACTTGGAAGGAGTGGCTTATTAGATAGCAGCAAAGTAAAAAAAATAGTTAAGACTTTTAATAAAAGTACTCAAGTTTCTTAAAATGCAAGAACGCCTACACTAACGTTTGCACGATAGATAGACGTTCTCAATTTTACCCACTTTGTTATTTAACTCGTTTGTTACTATTCAGCATTCGCTAAATAGTAGTAGAGCGTACGCTTCGCTTTTGGTAGAAAGACGGCTTCGATTTCGCTATTTGCTCGGTAGTTTTTTAGTCTTTGTTAATCCATTAATACAAAATGAGCG
>JAHDBT010000128.1 GCA_020630215.1 Bacteroidota bacterium | reverse complement strand
TTAATAAAACAAAATCAATTTTCAAACTATGACACACAAACTTACCCTTGTTAAAATTAGTCTGTTTTGCATCTGCATCAGTCTACTATTTACCGCTTGTAATAAAGACGATGATTCGCCTCCAGAAATCAATTATGAAAATGGAGAAGTACTCATTAACAACCTAGTTGACGGCAGCCCTATAAGTGGAGAAGCTCCTTGCAATAAAACCCTTCGACCAATAGTAATGATGCATGGAATGTTGGCTTCGGGAGATACCTACGCACTACAAGCAATGCGTTTCACCACCAACGATTACTGCGCCAACCTCCTCTATCCTTACGATTGGAACAGTATTAGCATTGGAGGCGAAAATGTACCGCCCTTAGATGCTTTTATCGACCAAGTATTAGCCGAAACGGGAAGCGAGCAAGTAGATTTAGTTGGGCATTCTGCTGGCGGTGGACTAGGTTACGAGTACTTATCCGATGACCTTCGTGCAGCAAAAGTAGCGCATTATGTACACATAGGCTCCAATCCTGCCGATGCACCTGCTGGCACAAGTGGGCAAATACCAACCCTAAATATTTGGTCAACAGATGATACAACGGTTCCTGGCGGAGATATACCTGGCGCAACCAATGTTACTATTCCAGGAGCCGACCATTACCAAGTAGCAACTAGTGAGCTTACCTTCAAAGAAATGTTTACTTTTTTTAACGACCAAGCTCCAACAAGTACCGCTATCAGCCTACATCCAAGGTTAGTTATTTCGGGAAAAGCACTTACGCTAGGAGAAAATGCGCCCTTAAATGGAGCAAGCATCGAAATATACGAACTCAATTCCTATACTGGTTTTAGAGTAAACAGCACCCCTATTGCTAGTCTGTTAAGCGACGAAAATGGACGTTGGGGACCTATACAAGTGAAGTTAGATACTCGCTACGAATTTTTAGTACAAAGCACCACTCCTGGCGACCGTCCCGTACATTATTACCGAGAACCCTTTTACCATTCCAATCATTTAGTATACTTACGCACCCTCCCGCCTCCAGGATCGATTGCCAGTTTTTTCCTAGGCAATTTACCCAACAATGCCGACCAAACCGTCATGACCATTTTCGCCTCTTCCCAAGCCGTAGTTACTGGCCGAGACGAACTCCATGTTGCCGATAACGAGATTTCTACTCCCGAATATGCCTCTGCCGACCAAACAACTATCGCCTTTTTCTTATACGATGATGGCGACCAAAACACCAGTCTCGAACCTGTTGGTTCTTTTGGCAACTTCCCATTTTTAAATGGTATTGATATGTTTTTTCCAACAACCCCCACCAGCACCATTAATTTAACCATGAACGGACGCAACTTAAATGTGCCCAACTGGCCTTCATCAGAAGGGGTTGTAGTAGCGGTTTTTGATTAAGGGACGCAAACTAAATAAGGGTCCATTTTGACTTTATCTTTTTGCACCATTCCTAAGTGTAGCCCATCTATTAACAAACAAAAGAAGACTTTACACAACTAGCATATGCTTTTTTTCTAAGTTCGTCCTCTTAATCCTTCATCTTTTTTTTACTAGGAGATATAGCTCTTGCTAATTCCTCCCAAAATCCCTATTTTTGCACACTTATAATAAAAACAACGCAATTCGATTTTATAAACAATAATAATGGAAACTAAATACAATCCACAAAGCGTAGAAGACAAATGGTATGCTCATTGGCTAGAACAAGGGCTATTTCGTTCCACACCCGATGAACGAGAGCCATTTACCATCGTCATCCCGCCACCTAATGTAACGGGAGTCTTGCACATGGGACACATGCTCAACAATACGATTCAGGACGTACTGATTCGTCGTGCTAGAATGAAAGGATACAACGCTTGCTGGGTCCCTGGAACCGATCATGCCTCTATTGCTACAGAAGCAAAGGTGGTAAAAATGTTGCGGGAACGAGGTATTAAAAAATCGGAATTAAGCCGAGAAGAGTTTTTAAAGTATGCTTGGGAATGGAAAGAAAAATATGGCGGCATCATCTTAAATCAATTAACCAAACTAGGCTGTTCTTGCGATTGGGAACGCACCCGATTTACGATGGAGCCTAAATTATCGGCAGCGGTAATTAAAGTGTTTGTTGATTTATACAAAAAGAAAAAAGTATACCGTGGATTACGTATCTGTAACTGGGACCCCGTTGCCTTAACGGTACTCTCTAACGAGGAAGTAATTCACTCCGAAGAACAATCCAAACTATACCATGTTCGCTACAAAATAGCAGGTACAGATGATGAATGGGTAACGATTGCCACGACTCGCCCCGAAACCATTTTGGGCGATTCGGCAGTAGCGGTAAATCCTAAAGACGAACGCTATACACACCTACAAGGCAAGCAGGTAATTATACCAATGGTTAACCGCACCGTGCCTATTATTTTTGACCGTTACGTAGATGTAGAGTTTGGTACAGGTTGCCTAAAAGTAACCCCTGCACACGATGCCAATGACTACGAAATTGGGCAACGCCACAACCTAGAAGTCATAGATATTTTTAATGCCAATGGCACCATGAACGAAACGGCACAGTTCTATCTTGGCGAAGACCGATTTAAAGTACGTAAGCTCATCGTTAAAGATTTAGACGCTGCTGGGCATATCGTAAAAATTGAAGATTACAAAAATAGTGTAGGTCGTTCGGAACGTACGGATGCGGTAATTGAGCCACGATTAACCGAGCAATGGTACTTAGATATGAAGGGTTTTGCCAAAACGGCCCTAGCAGCAGTAGAAAGTGATGAGGTAACTTTTTATCCCAAGCACTTTTTTAACATGTACAACAATTGGCTGCAAGAAGACAATGTACAGGACTGGTGTATTTCTCGTCAGTTGTGGTGGGGACAACAAATTCCTGCTTGGTATTTAGGCGAGGATTTGTTTGTTGCCGAAACAGCCGAAGAAGCCCTAGCACAAGCCAAGGAAAAAACAGGCAATGCCGATTTAACCCTAGCAGATTTACGCCAAGATGAAGATGCTTTAGATACTTGGTTTTCGTCGTGGTTGTGGCCCATTTCTGTTTTTAATGGATTTGAAACCACCAAAGAACTAGAATACTACTACCCAACAAATGTACTAGTAACAGGCTGGGATATTATGTTTTTCTGGGTAGCACGTATGATTATGGCTGGCTACGAATGGTCGGAAGAATTACTAGGAAAAGTATTTACCGATGCCAATGGCCGTCAACCTTTCCACGATGTGTTTTTTACGGGGATGATACGAGATAGCAAACGCCGTAAAATGAGCAAGTCGCTAGGTAACTCGCCCGATGCTTTGGAGTTGATTGCCAATTACGGTGCGGATGGCGTGCGTTTTGGCGTATTGTCGAGTGCGGCAGCAGGGAATGACATTATTTTTGATGCGCCTATCGATCCTAAAACCAAAGAAACCTTAAACGAAAGCAAGCTGTGCGAACAAGGACGTAATTTCTGTAATAAAATATGGAATGCCTTGCGTTTAATAAAAGGCTGGGAAGTAAAGGAAGGGAAGAACAACGAAAACGAAGCCGTAGTTAATTGGTTAGGCAGCAAAATGAGTCAGACGCTTTTACAAGTAGAAGATGCTTTAAAAGTGTATCGTTTAGCCGATGCCACCATGAACATTTACACCTTTGTTTGGAATGATTTCTTTTCGACCTACCTCGAAATGATTAAGCCTGATTACGGTTCGCCAATTGATGAATATACTTACACGCAAACCCTACATTTTTTCGAGGAAATTGTGAAGATGTTACATCCTTTTATGCCGTTTATAACGGAGGAAGTATACAGCCAGCTAAAAGAACGAGTTGAAGGCGATAGCATTTGTGTTGCCGATTATCCAACCGCTGGCGAGATTGATAAACTAGCTATTGCCAAAGGAGAATTAGCAAAAGAAATAATGACCAAAATTAGGGATGTAAGAAATAAAAACGGCTTAAAACAACGCGAACTAATTGGTTTTTCTGTTAAAACTGCCGAGCCAGCAATGTTTGCAGAGTTTAGCCCTATTTTAACCAAAAAAGCATTCCTCGAATCGTTTAAATACACCGAGGAAGATGTAAACGATTCTGTTTCTTTCTTAGTAGATCAGCACACTTTTTTCTGCGAAATTTCGGTAGAGATTAATGTCGAAGAAGAAAAAGCACGTTTACAAGACGAGTTGGTTTATCAGCAAGGTTTTAGAGATAAAATCAATAAAAAACTGAGCAATGAGCGTTTCGTAAACAATGCGCCCGAAGTGGTAGTAGGAAAAGAAATACAAAAATTAGCCGATGCCGAAGCCAAAATTAAAAACTTGGAAGAAACATTAGCGAGGTTGAATTAGGTTTTGCTTTTACGCTTTATAAACACAATCAATACAAGCCCAGATTTAAAACTAAATCTGGGCTTTTTTTGAATTGAATTAGAGCATAGTAGCCTTAAATAATTAATATCAGCAAATAAAAAAGCTATTAATTTAATATTGAAATTGCCTAGTAAACCCTATCTGAAATGCCTATTTCAACTCGCAAGTTTTACAACCTCATTTCCCCCATTTACCCATTCATTAATATTTTTTTAGAGCCGCATAAATCTGCTTTAATTAAAGAAATAAATAAATTGCCCCTCGGTAGTTTACTAGATATTGGCGTGGGTAATGGCAAGCATTTAAAACAATTAAAAACTCATCAAATAACGGGCATTGATGTATCGAAAAAAATGTTGCAATTAGCAGCAAAAAATAAAACTAAAAACACCACTCTTTTATTAATGGATGCCACTTCCTTACAATTTAAAAACAATACTTTTGATTATGTAATATTATCTCATATAATAGCCGTTGTACCCAATCCTAACAGCGTATTAAACGAGGTATTTCGAGTATTAAAACCCAATGGAAAAGTATTTATTTTAAATCATTTTACGCCCAATAATTTACTACAGTATGTCGATAAAACATTTAACACTTTTTCTGGAATTTTTCATTTTAAATCTGCGTTTTATTTACGTAGCCTAACCAGTCTAAAACAATTTAATTGTTGTGAAGAAATTAAATTAGGTACATTTGCCTACTACCAACTAATCATTTACCAAAAGCCTTGAAAAAATACTACCTAATAATTACTGTTGCTTTATTAATTAGCCTATTTATTTACGTATTTTATCGAACCGAAAATACGGTGGTGAATCAGCTATTTATTACTATTTTTTCGTTGGAAGAATATGTAAATGCGAAGGAAATGATTAGCAAAGCATTGCCCTTAAATAATTTCGTAGTGTACTCACTGCCAGGAGCTTTATGGGTTTTTTGTATTACTTTGTTTTCTAAGTACTTTTATTTACCAATTGGTGAAATTAAAATTAATGGCGTATTTATTCCTATTATTTGGGCTATTGGATTAGAGTTTTTACAACTGCTACAAATTACCAATGGCAGTTTCGATATAATAGATATTTTAAGTGTTCTATTTTCTTGGTTATTGGCCTATAAATTTATCAATCCTAATTTTCCTTACCAAAATATATTCCATCATTTTTCTTTGCGAACAACGATGTGTATTAGTACTTATGCCATCATTTATTTAGCGCATGTTTATCAGTAATTTTGAGGTGAAGTTTTAAGAAAAAAGCAAATTAAATCCAACGCCCGTTCCAGCCTTTGTTTTACATTATTTAATAAGCCACAGGCTTAAATACCATAAGGCTCAAGCGGCACGCTTGACCCTGCGTTCCTTTTTTTTCTTAAAAAAAGAACGCCCGTTCCAGTCTCCAGACTGGAGCGTAACGATATTGAAGCCTGTGGCTTCTAGCTATATATTTTTGGTGAGTAGTACCCCCCAAAAAAACACCAATTTTTTTTTCGATACCCCAAAGGCTTACTATTTTTCAAAAAAATAGTAAGCCTATACTCCTTCCTTTATTTCAGGTGATTTCAGGAAGAAACTAAACAAAAAAAATGCAGCCTTACCTATTGTAAAACTGCATTTTTTATGATAGTAATTATGCCTTAATTGGATAAGTAAATTCATCTATTAATTATTTATTTTTTCACCTATTTGTCTAAGCTCAAAAAGTTTTGAGATTAAGCCAGAGGCTTAAGACCCGTTACGCTCCAGCCGGGAGGCTGGACCGGGCAGCAGGGTCAAGCGTCTCGCTTGAGCCGTTTGGGTTTCAAGCCTCCTGGCTTGCGCCTAAAAGTGTAAACCGCTTCGATAAGCATATTTTATTTTTGCACCATTCCTTAATCATTCACAATAATTAAACTGTAATTTTTCTTTCCTTTTTGCGCCAATAAATATTTACCCGAAATTAAATCATCCGCATTTAATTGGTGCGCTAAATCTTGAATTTTTTGTTTATTAATGCTAATAGAATTCCCTTGCAAACTACGACGAGCTTCCCCTTTAGATGCACAGATTTGTGTTTTTTCTGCTAGTAAACTAATCATATCAACACCAGCGGCCAATTCGGCTTTAGGCATATTGTATTGTGGTACGCCATCAAAAATACTCAAAAAATCACGTTCCGATAAAGCCAGTAAGGTATCCTTTGTTCCTTTACCAAATAAAATAGTAGAGGCTTGAATGGCCATGTCATAATCCTCGGCACTGTGTACCATTGTGGTTACTTCTTGTGCTAGGCGTTTTTGTAAAATACGAGTATGCGGTGCGGCATCGTGTTCGGCTTCTAACGCTTCAATTTCTTCTTTGCCCATGAACGTAAAAATACGGATGTATTTCTTGGCATCGGTATCGCTGGTGTTTAACCAAAATTGGTAAAACTGGTACGGCGATGTTAACTCAGGAGCTAACCAAATATTGCCTCCCTCCGATTTGCCAAACTTAGAACCATCGGCTTTGGTAATTAGCGGACAGGTAAAAGCATGTCCTTGTTCTTCGCTGCCCAGCATACGACGAATTAACTCCGTGCCAGCAGTAATATTTCCCCATTGGTCAGAACCACCCATTTGTACATTGCAGCCGTACTCTTTGTACAAATGCACAAAATCGTAGCCTTGTATTAATTGGTAGCTAAACTCGGTAAACGAAATGCCACTTTCTAGGCGGGTTTTTACAGAGTCTTTGGCCATCATATAATTTACGGTTAGGTTTTTACCAATATTTCGTAAAAACGATAACACGTCCATATTTTTAAACCAGTCGTAATTGTTAACCATAATGGCGGCATTCTCGCCTTCAAAATCCATTAGTTTGCTCAACTGCACTTTATAAGCATCTTGGTTTGCGTTAAGGGCTGCTTCATCTAATAAGTTGCGTTCCTTATCTTTACCCGATGGGTCGCCTACCATGCCTGTTGCGCCGCCTACTAATACAACAGGTTTATGTCCTGCCCGTTGAAAATGCAGCAACATCATTAAAGCAGCTAGGTTGCCAATGGTTAAGGAGGAAGCGGTAGGGTCAATTCCTAAGTAACCTGTTAGTTGTCCTTTTTCGCAAGCAGCCTCTAAATCTGGCGTTACATTGTGTAACATGCCTCTCCATCTCAATTCTTCAATTATGTTCATGCTATTTATTTCTAAAATGAATGTTTTTTAATTTTTGTGCAAATATAAAGTTTAATACAAGAATAAGAGGCAGATAGTTTCAAAAAGTTTTGTTTCTTTTATTTTAAATGGACAATACTCCCTTGAATTTTTAAGCGGCAATTCTTCTTATTCAGCATTTGCTTCCTTTTTTAACGGTATACTGAATAGCATTGCTTATTATTTGGCAATTGGTCATTTAGTAACACTTAGTTTTCTACCATGTCGGTCGTGCCGATGGCACTGGCCTTGCCTAGATGAAAAGGGGTTGATTTTAATGAATGATGGTAAATTTGTTTTTAGCAATAAGCTCCTCTCCTACACGCACCGTATAAAAATACAAACCGTTTGCATAACTAGCAACATCTAGCTCCAAAACTTTAGCACTTATTTCTACGGATTGCAACAACTTGCCAGTAATACTATATATTTCAATAGTTGCCGCTTGGTAATGCGATAAATTACTAGCAAACACCAATTCGCTACTAGCAGGATTTGGATATACTAATACTTCCCCCACTTCTTCTATTGCTTGTCCAACACCAACATTAAAGATAGCAATTTCTTCACTATAATACAAGGTATCTTCACACCAAACGGCTTGTAGGGTGAGGGGGTAAATGCCATTTTGGGCGTAGGTGTGTGTGGGGTGTAGCTCGTTGCTGGGCGCAGTATCATCGCCAAAAAACCAGGTGTAGGTGCCTTGTAGTTGTGTCGTAAAATTGTTGCCTAATTGACTGTAGTTGGTGCAGCTTATTTCGCCATTGCTGTTTAGTGTGTAGCTAAAATTAGCACTAGGTGTACCTACACATATGGTTGCGGTGTAGCTAACGGTATCATTACAAGCTATGCTTTGGAGCGTAACGTTGTAAACGCCTGCTTGCTCGTAGGTGTGTTCTGGTTCGTATTGGGTGTTGCTAGGACTTTCATCGCCAAAAAGCCATTGGTAATTGGCGTAGTGATTGGGTACGGATGGCGAAAAAATGGTTTGGTTGCTAAATTGTATTTGTTGCTCATTATTTGCTGTTGCTGTATAGCTAAAATTAGGGCTATTTTGAATACTCGCTCCTAGGCATAAAATTTGGCTGTAAGTAGCCGTATCATTGCAAACTATGGCGGTTAGACTGGGGGTGTAAATGCCATTTTGGGCGTAGGTGTGTTGGTAGTTGTTGATACTGTCGGTGTGTAGGGTATCGAGAGGATTGCCTTCGCCGTAGTTGAGGAGGTAGTAGCCGCCATCTATGCTATCGGGGTAGGTATATTGACTTTGGTTTTGGAGGATGATGTTGAGGGGATCTGCTCCTACAATGATTTCAAAATGGGGGACGGGTAAGGTGATTAGACCCATGCAGTTGGTTTTTAAAAATAGGGCATTGGCTCCGTTTGGTACGCCTTCGGTTCTTCCGCAGGCAACAAAGCCGTTTAAGCCTGTGCTGTCGTTGTTGGCGAAGATGAGGTCGTAGATGTAGTCGTGACCTTCTATGCCGTAGCTGCGTTGCCATAGTAATTCACCATTAGAGGAGATTTTTACTAAACTAACTTCTGAAAATGACGCACCTTCTGGGAAGTAAGTGTTTCCTAATAAAAAACTACTATCTGATAATTGAATAGCAACATCTGTTATTCCAGTATATAAAAATGGCTCTTGGCTTATTAAATCTTCTTCCACTATCCATTCTACCTCTAAATTTTGAGCGAGTTTGTATATATACCCTTTAACAATTGTAAAGTCTGTTTGGTTTTGATTGGTAATTCCAGAAAATAAAATACCTCCATCTAAGGTGCGTATCATTTGATAAGATTGTTCATCTGTTCCCAAATCAAACTCATAAGTATTTAGTATTTCTCCAACACTATCAATATGCATAATGGCTACTTTGCCTTGGGGATTGCTCCAATTATCTTCTACTGTAGCTAGTAAGTGAAAAGTGCCATCGGGGTTGGCAATTATATCGTTAAAATAACTGCGGTAATCGTAGGGTAAATTAGCATAAGTAGTATCCCATTGTACTTCATAAGTGCTTGATAGGCGAATGAGATAGAGTTCCTCCCAAGGGATATCTGGATTAGGTTTATGAAAGCCTGCCAATATATATCCGTCATCTACTGTTTGAACACATGATTTTGCTCTGTTTTTTTCTGTTAAAATACCTACTATATTTTTACTGCTAAAATCATTTTCATCATCCAACTGTGAATAAAAAGAATGTCTCAAAGCGTTTATCTCCTCTATTTCGATTACATGACCTACTATAAAAAAACCTTCTTCATTTTTAAGCATATCATACATATAGGTTTGATAATCTTCAAACTCGTTTTTTATCGTATCTACAATCACTCCTTCGGGTGTAATTTCTATTAAGTAAATAAACAAATTATTTGTTAGCGTATTACATCCCATTAAATAATTACCATTATCTTTTTGTAATACTTTAATACCATTTTGTCCCCCTTCCCAACCATAGTTTGTGAAGTAATATTTGCTAGGTTGGGCTACTAATGTTATGAATTGCAATATCCCTAACAGTAAAAAAAAAATAATTTCATTTCTCATTATAGTGATATTAAAAAATCCCTTAGCAAGTGATACTACTCGCTAAGAGATAAAAAATTATTTAATAATGGTTAGCTTACCTTTATTCACTATTTCCTCGTTAACTTTTACTTGGTATAAGTATAAGCCATTTGTATAGTTAGATACATCTAAATTACACACACTTGTATTTTCTACCTCAATAGTTTTAAGAAGCACACCTGTAATATTGTATAGGGATAGTTGTGCTTTTTGGGTAGTGTTTAGATTCAGTAACATTTGGGTAGTGTTTGCGGCAGGATTAGGACTAAAACGGTATAAGTTGGCACTATTGTCTCCCATTTTAAAGCTTGTTTGCATATTAGTTGTTGGTAGCATAACGGGCATTTCTATTCCTTTTACAATATATAGCCATGCTTGCGCCTTAAAAGAAGTTTTGGTGCGACTCTGTGCTATCTCGGTAAGTAGTGCGGTTTGCGAAGTATCAATATCAAAAATAGTTTTACCATTTTTAACTAAGGATAAATACAAGTTATGAAAAAGCTTGTAGTAATAATCTTCTTCTTTTTCATTTGGCAATTCGGTTATAATAACTTCGGCATCGTTATACTGCGCCTTTTTAATTTTTTCGATGGCTAAACGTCTTCTGGTCATTTTGGTTACATATTGCTGTAGTAATAAATAGGCTTCCTCATATTGCTCTTCTTTAATTAATGCCCTTATTTTTTGCGCTATTTCTCTATCAAGATTAGGAATATCTGTCAATAATCCAATTGGGATAATTGCATCATAGCCAAGTGATAAACAATAATCAAAATTAACTAAGTCTTCAATACAATTATCATCTGAACATTGACAAGTACTAGCACCTACTACAGAAAAATCTTCAGCCCACGGGTCATTATACACCAGGTCTAAGGTATTAGTATCAAAAAACAAATCAGGAATTGCATCACTACTAGTCATAAATGAATTAGCTGCAGGTTCGCCAATTGCACAGAATCCTTGCTGCCCTAAAAACCCAGGTTCCCCTAAAGTTGTATACTCCATAATACGTAAACCTGAATTATTGTACATAAATAAATCATTACATTTTAAAACTACATTGGGGTTGTCTCCTTCTGAGATAAGGGCTACGTTGCTCATAATAATTAGCATTAAAATCTTTGCTAATGGATAGCGAATGCCTTCTGCACGTCGAAAATCAGGAATGGTTTGTAAAAAACTAGTCAAGGAATATTTCATCGTTTTTAGAGCTAAGATACTGATTTCTCAGCAGATGAGCTACCTCCAAGCTAAATAGCTTAATGGATGTTTTATGGCGAAAAAATGACGCTGAATATTTGGAGACAAAGAACTTAACAAACCTGCCCTCACCCCTCTGTCTTCCGACTTCCAGTTAGGCGCGGGATATAGACGCAAAGTTGTAGCTAACAGGCTGTTTCAATCGGATGCGGTGTACTTAACATGAGGTGCTTCGACTATCTGTTAAGATACTTGTTGCTAGATCGGGTAAGCTGCATTCCATCTGGAGATGATAATGTACAGATGCTTCGAGCCGCTGTTTGTTTCACAAGTATTCAGTTACAACTTTATGTCCTTTTATTGTATCCATCCTAAAGTCGGAAGACACCCTCCCGAGAGGGGAATTTAGTTTTGTCTAGCGAATAGCTATAGCATTGTTTTAAACATAATGGCTCATTTTAGCAACATTTAAATAAAACCGCACCCGTGCAAGGAGTTCCCTCACCTAGCAAAAAAACCTTCCGTATATTTGGTTTTTACTAAAAAAAATTTCAATCTTGAAAAGGCTAAAATCTATCTCCAAAAACAACCCCATAAAACATGACTCAACAAAAACAAACCCTAAGCCTCGGCTTTTCCCCTTGCCCTAACGATACCTTTATTTTCGATGCTTTGGTAAATGGTAAAATTAAAAGCGATACCCTCGCCTTTAAACCTGTTATTGCCGATGTAGAAGAACTCAATCAGTTGGCATTAAAAGGGGCTTTGGATATTACCAAATTGAGTTACCATGCACTAGGGCATTTGCTGCCAATATACCAGTTGCTACATGCTGGTAGTGCCCTTGGAAATAATTGTGGGCCGCTACTTATTGCAAAAAAACGATTAAGCAAACCCGAAATTGAAAATGCTACGATTGCCATCCCAGGAAAATATACAACGGCTAATTTTTTACTAGGATTGGCGTATCCAAATCTGCCCAATAAAAACAAGCAAGAACTATTGTTTTCTGATATTGAACAGGCGGTTTTGGAGGGACGTGTTGATGCGGGTTTAATTATTCACGAAAATAGGTTTACCTACCAAGATAAAGGATTGATAAAATTAATTGACCTCGGCGAACATTGGGAAACGCTTACCCAACTGCCCATTCCGCTAGGAGGCATTACCATAAAACGCAATTTACCAACCAACATAAAACAGGAAGTAAACAGGCTACTACAACAAAGTGTACAAATGGCTTTTGATAATCCGCAGGGTACGAGTAATTATGTGCGGCAATATGCACAAGAAATGGACGAGGCAGTGATGTTTAAACACATCAACTTGTATGTAAATTCGTATAGTCTGGATTTAGGCGAAATGGGGAGAAAAGCAGTTCGGGAGCTATTTAGCTTGGCACAAAAAAAAGGATTGATAGAACGGTTTGAGGGGGATATTTTGGTGGCAGGTACGCTGCGCTAAAGGTAGAAAGTATAAGGTACGCTGCGTTAAAGGTAGGAGATAAAAAGTACCTGCTACCTTATACAAAAGTACTTTCTACTAAAAAAATACCAACATCTAGGTACAAGTTCCCTCCTTCGAGTGTAGAAGCGTTTTGCAAAATTCTCCTTACCTTTATCACATCAATTACAGGATTATGGCTTTAGTGCAAGATATTTTATCAAATAGTTGTTTAATCAATTTCAAACTTCTATTTTTAGAGTTCCATTCACTTGCACTACTTATAAGCGAGTATTAAATGTTAACTAATAAAAAAGCACCTTTAAAATACAACCTATTATGAGTGATTTGCTACTAGAAGTAAAAAACCTAAAAACCTATTTTCACGTAGAAAAAGGAACGGTAAAAGCCGTTGACGATGTGAGTTTTACCCTTCGCAGGGGGGAAACCCTTGGTATTGTAGGCGAATCGGGTTCTGGAAAATCCGTAACCTCTTTATCTATTATGCGCCTCATCCCCTCGCCTCCTGGCGAAATTGAAGGCGGACAAATGATATACCACGACGAAAATGGCGAATCGGTAGATTTAGTGCAGGTTGATATTGATAAGATGCGGAAATATCGAGGCAACGAAATAGCCATGATTTTTCAGGAGCCTATGACCTCCCTTAATCCGGTGTTTACTTGTGGTAGGCAAATTGTGGAAGCCATTACCCTGCACCAAAACAAAAGTGAAGCGGAAGCGAAACAAATTACCCTCGAACTGTTTGAGCAAGTAAAGCTGCCTACTCCCGAGCGTATTTTTGATGCTTACCCACACCAATTATCGGGTGGACAAAAGCAACGGGTAATGATTGCCATGGCTATGTCGTGCCGACCAAGTTTACTCATTGCCGATGAACCTACAACTGCGCTGGACGTAACCGTGCAAAAACGTATTTTGGAGCTGATGAACGACTTGCAGAAGGAAAAAGGCATGTCTACCATTTTTATTACGCACGATTTAGGCGTAATTGCCGAAATTGCCGACCGAGTAATTGTAATGTACAAAGGCAAAATTGTAGAGCAAGGCAATGTATACGATATTTTTACCAATCCACAACACCCCTACACTAAAGGTCTATTAGCTTGCCGACCTCCGCTAAACAAACGGGTACGCAAACTCCCTACGGTAACAGATTTTATGGAGGTAACTCCCGAAGGAAAAATTATTGAAAAAATTAGTTCGATAGATGAAGCTTTTGAAAGGGTATCGGTAAAACCAGAAGAAACGATACAACGAATGGCAGAATTGCGGAAGCAAAAACCGGTACTAGAAATTAAAAATTTAAAGACTTATTTCCCTGCTAAAAAAAGCTTTTTTGGCAAAGTTCTCAGCTATGTAAAAGCGGTGGATGATGTGAGTTTTAATGTTTTTCCAGGCGAAACGATGGGTTTGGTAGGGGAATCGGGCTGTGGTAAAACTACTTTAGGACGTAGTATTTTGCGCCTAGTACCCGCTTATGGTGGCGAGGTAATTTATAAAGGAAGATCGGTTTTAGATTTAAGCAAAAGTGATATGAAAGATTTGCGTAGAGATATGCAAATTATTTTTCAAGATCCCTACTCGTCCCTTAATCCCCGTATGACGATTGGCGACTCGATTATTGAACCGATGCAAATACACGGCATTAAAAGCAACAACCGAGAACGCTTAGAAAAAGCCGCCGAATTATTAACGATGGTAAGCATGTTGCCCGAGCACCTTAACCGCTATCCGCATGAGTTTTCGGGAGGGCAACGCCAACGTATTTGTATTGCCCGTGCCTTAGCCCTAGAACCCGAATTTATTGTTTGCGACGAATCGGTTTCGGCACTAGATGTATCGGTACAAGCACAAGTACTCAACCTCCTAATCGACCTAAGAGAACGCTTCGACTTTACCTACATTTTTATTTCGCACGACCTCTCGGTGGTAAAGTTTATGAGCGATAGAATGGTGGTAATGAACCAAGGTAAAATTGAAGAAATGGGCATTGCCGATGATATTTATTACAAACCTCAAAAAGCATACACACAACGCCTTGTTGCCGCTATTCCTAAAGGAGATATTGCAGATATTAAAGCTAGAATGAAGGCTTAGTTGGTGCTTGGTACTTGGTATAAGGTAGTTTTATTAATTTAAGGTTACTACTTAGCTTTCGGCGATTTTTTTCTAGCAAAACAAATTAGGGTTATTTCACATATTTATCTAAACGTTAAAAGTTTTGA
>JAHDBT010000127.1 GCA_020630215.1 Bacteroidota bacterium | reverse complement strand
TGTATATGGTAACATTGACTACCGATACGGCAACGCAACATTTTAAATTGGTTAAGTAGTTTTTTTATTAGTGTGTGTGAAGTATAAGCAATTACGGATTGTTTATTTACCTTACTACATAAGCACGAAGCCTAGTAACTGTAAAACAGTTGCTAGGCTTTTTAATAATTTATAGCAGCAGGTTGCATTTTTCTAGCATTTTAGTTCACACTTTAAAGCAGCGAAGCCTAGTGACTCAGAAACTTAGGTTTTGAGTCACTAGTGTAGTCGTTTAAATACTATGTGCCAGCTACTAAAAAAAAGTGTAAATTACTAATTAAAACATCCCTTTATAGCAAATAATTTTTTTTGTAAAACAATTCTCCAAACATTTTTTCTAACTTTATGTTATCATCAAACTACATTTCTTGAAACCTAATGCCCAAAGTACCGTAATAGTTAATAAGAAACAATTGGTAATATAGTATTACCAAACGTTATTTAACAATACCATCTATTTACATTTGTGTAAATAGTTAATAAACACTACACCATTGAACATTGCAAAAACAGGTATTATTCAAACAACATTAACAAGAGGCGAAGATAATCATCCAAGAGCTTTGTTGTTAATTATTACATTTGTATTGCTCCTATTTGCAGGTTTAAGTTACTGCTTACAGTTTCATCCTGCAATTGCCTATGCAAATGTAATAACTATTGCATTATTGGGCTTCTTTCTACTAAAACCTAATCATATACTACCTTATCTTGCTTTTAACTCTACCTTATTATTGCTATTATTATTTATTTGCCCCAATTCTTTGGTCGATAAATTCTCCTTTTCAATTGTAACTTTAGTTAGTAGCGGGGTATTTAGTATGGTATTATTTAACAGGGTTAATACCATCAATAAATTAAAAGAACAACAGGAAGTAATGAATGCTGCTTTCTACGAATCTACCGACGCATTTATTTTATATGATGTTAAACATAAAAAAATAGAACGAGCAAATAAAAAGGTAATTCGTTTATTATCCTTTAATTCGGAAACACAGTTTGTTAGAGATGCAACTAGTAGAACCAAACTGTTTAGTTTTATTCACCAACAACTAGTAGCCATTAAAGGAAACCTAAAAATGGCAGATGCATGGAAGCACGAAATAAAATTAGAAACACTTGACCATAGAAGCATTCTTGTAGATATGGCAATTAGTGCTATACAAAATACCGATTTACTGCTGATAAGATTAACCGATGTAACACACGAAAAACTTTCGCAACATGCACTTGATATGATGCGGGCATCTTTAGCACAAGTATCGGAAATGTTATTTTGGACAGACCCCAATGGTAATATTGTGTATACCAATGCTGCAGCTAGTAATACATTAGGCTATAAACGCAATACACTGATTAACACCAAAATGGAACGAATTGCTAAAGTAAATACAAACAATGAACAATTGTATACACCTGCCTTTTTTAAACAGTTAAAAGCAGTACGCACCATTACAGAAGAAACCGAATTTACAAGCAAAAATGGCATTACTATTCCAGTAGAATTGTCGCATACCTATGTAAACTTTAAAGAGCGAGAGTTTGTTTGTACTTTTGGACGAGATATTTCGGAACGTAAAGAGGTTTTTAAGAAAGTAAAACAAAGCGAACAAAAATGGCGCAGTATTTTTGAAAACGGACCGCTAGGAATGGTGTTAGTTGGAAATGACCAAGAAATATTAAAAGCGAATGAATATTTTTGTAACATGCTAGGATACACCAAAGAAGAACTAAAGAACTTAAATGTTGCTGAAATTACACATCCTGACGATATTACTTCTACAAAGCTTTTAAGCCAATTAAAATTAGCAGGAAGCAAATCTAAAACAATTAAACGAGTAGAAAAAAGATACCTCGCCAAAAATGGAAGCATTGTGTGGGGAGCTGTAACCGCTACTTTTTTAAATGGAGAAAGTGGAGAGATTAAATATTCCCTAGGAATGATTGAAAATATTACCGAACGTAAAAATGCACAAAAAGACTTAGAACTTTATGCCGAACGCCTACAAGCAAGCAATACAGAATTAGAACAATTTGCCTATGTGGTTTCACACGATTTGCAAGAACCCCTACGGATGGTATCAAATTACCTACAACTACTCGAACGTAGGTACAAAGAACAACTCGATAAAGACGCAGAAGAGTTTATACATTTTGCAGTAGATGGCTCGAAGCGTATGCACGGCTTAATACAAGATTTACTAGAATATTCCAGAGTAAATACCAGAGGGAAAGCGTTTGAATTAACAGACACCAACGATTCTTTAAGAAAAACTTTACACAACTTACAGACTAAAGTTGAAGAAACAAAAGCAAAAATTACTTTCGATAAATTACCCATTTTAAAAGCAGATGGTATTCAACTAACACAGCTATTTCAAAACTTAATTGGCAACAGTATTAAATACTGCGAAACAAAACCACCTACCATTCATATAACCGCAAAAGAACTCGAAACAGCATGGCAAATTAGCGTAATAGATAATGGCATTGGTATAGATGAAGAATATCACGATAAAGTTTTTGGCGTTTTTAAACGTTTGCATGCCAGAGGCGAATACCAAGGCAATGGCATTGGCCTAGCAATTGGTAAACGAATTGTTAACCGACACGGAGGCAAAATTTGGCTCGATTCTACCCAGAAAGAGGGGCTTACCGTACATTTCACCATCCCAAAACACTAGTCAAGCTTTTAATGCGTTTTGTAAAAGTTTTTGGAAGCAAGGGAACATTTTAAGTAAAAAAAACGTCCAAATAGATGTAATATGCTGTAAACTTTTAGCGTTTTCATTCGTCTAACAATTATAGCGTAACTTTACGACTTATTTACTAACTAACTCTTGGGTATCCTTAAGGGACGGACACTTATTTCTTTTGCGTCCCTAAAACAAAAAGGGAAAAATAAATCAGGCACTATGTGCGATTGTTTTTCCCCTTTTCACTTAAAACCCCAAAAACCAATTAACGGATGATTTTGTCGCAGCTTCGTAATCAACTTTTTTTTCTTTCCCTTTTTATATTTAGTACCATTAATATATTGGCGCAAACTACCCCTACAAATACGGTAGTTAATGGAATTGTGCTAGATGCACAAACAAGCGAACCCTTAGCCTTTGCCACGGTAGTATTTGAAGGCACATCAATAGGGGCTACTACCAATTTTGATGGGGAATTTACCCTCGAAACAACCGACCCCTCCCTAGCAACAATTTCGGTGAGTTACCTCGGGTATCAAGAAAAAACAATGCCTATAAAGCCTGGAGAAACACAAACAGTAGAGCTGCTGCTCAACTCTAACGATAAACAACTAGAAGAATTTGTGGTAAAAAGAAAACGCCGTGCTCCTAAAGATACGGCTGCCATCACCCTCTACCGCCGTATTGTAAGAAACAGAGATAACAACACTAGTAGCAAATACGATTATTACTCGTATGAAGACTACACCAAAATGGAATTCGACCTCTACAATATCAAAGAAAAACTCACCACACGCCGTATTTTAAAGCCTTTCGATTTTATTTTTGAAAACATTGATACCACCGAAAATGGTACGCCATACCTACCTGTACTGTTTAAAGAACGGATTGCAGATGTTTACTACCGCAAAAAACCCAGAAAACTAACCGAAGTAGTTAAAGCCGACCAGTTTTCGGGAATAGAAGATATGGAAGTATCGGAAATGGCAGATTATACCCTAACTGATATTGATGTATACCAAAACGTAATGGTAATTAATGGTAAAGGATTTATTAGCCCTTTTGCGAAAGGGGCCATTGCCAGCTACAAGTACTTCCTCTCAGATAGTACCATGATTGACGACCAATGGTGCTATAAATTAGAGTTTACCCCTCGTCGTAAACAAGACCTCTGCTTTAACGGCCACGCATGGATACACGACGAAACCGCAGCCGTTAAGTCTATCGAAATGGAATTACTTAACCAAGTAAACCTAAACTACGTAAACGAGCTAAAAATTAAACAAGGCTTTACCTTTTTAAACCGCAAACAATGGTTTAAAAACTACGACCAAATGGAGGTAACCCTAAATATTACCCAACGCAAGCAAAACCAAAGTGTTCGCCTTTTAAGAACCTCCAGCCGTAAAAATATTGGTATTAATACGCCTATTGAAGAGCTTATTTTTAAAGGCGACGCAACAGTAATACAAGCAGAGGCTTATAATCGTAGTGCCGAATTTTGGAAAGATAGCCGCCATAAAAAGTTAACTAATACCGAAAATGGCATTTACGGAATGGTAGAACGAGTGCAGGCTACTAAAGCCTATAAAAACTATAAATGGCTGGGGCATTTAGGAGCTACGGCCTTTTTTAAAGTAGGTAAATACGAAATTGGTAAGTACTACCAAATGGTAAGCTACAATGCCATTGAAGGAATGCGATTTAGATTTGGCGGACGTACACACCGAAAAGAGTTTAGCGAAAAATTGAACCTCGAAGGATATGTAGCTTACGGAACTAGAGATAAGTTTTTTAAATACTATGGCGGCCTACGCTACCATTTACCACGAAAAAATAACAAATGGCACATGATAGGCGCACATTATCGATACGATTGGTCGCACTATAACTTTACCAGCCCCTGGAGTACGCATGATAAAATGATGAACAGTATTTTTCGCTCTAGTCCTTTAGACAACTTATTTTTAATTAGACAAGCACACCTCTTTTATGAAAAAGAATGGATACGTGGTTTTATGAATCGGTTTTCTACCACCCATAAAACGGTATACTCGTGGCCAGGTGCATACGATATTAGCTTACCAGGGGAGGGAGGCGCAGACGACCAGTTCGAGGTTTTTGAATTGCATGCTTATGCTCGTTTTAACCTAGGACGTAAACTCCTAAGCCGTGCCATGAAAAATGCACAGGCCGATTTTTCTACCCCTTCGGTAGAAATTGGGTATACAACCAGTGTAAAAGGTTTATTGGGCAGCGATTACAACTACCACAAAATTACCTCTACTATTAAGCAACGAGTTAATACAGGTATTGGACGTACCGACCTACGTATTAGCGGAGGGAAAATTTTTGGTAGAGTGCCGTTTCCTTTACTGCAAATACATAGAGGTAATGAAACTTTCTACTACGATAATTGGGCATATAACCTAATGAACGACTCGGAGTTTGCCAACGATATGTGGGCTTCGTTTTGGGTGCGACACAAGTTTGAAGGACTTATATTTAATGCCATTCCGCTAGTACGAAAACTCAAATTTCGTAGCATGGTATACTTTAAAGGGGTTACAGGTAGCCTAAGCAAAGACAATTTAGCCTACCTAGAAACCTCTAACGGCATTAAGGATTTAAACGGTTATTATGCCGAAACAGGCGTAGGAATTGAAAATATTGCCAAGGTAATAAGTGCCTCCTTTATGTGGCGACTCACACAACGAAACGATCCCAATGTTATGAAATGGGGCATTAAATTTGCCTTCGACCCATCGTTCTAAATATTAAGCAACAAGTTCCCATTATTAAAAAAGCTACAATCATATTTTTAATGATTGTAGCTTTTTTCTTTATAGGCAGGTGCAAGTGTTTTGCTTGCGTCTTGCAGGTTTTAATACTTTTGTAGGTAATAAATTTTACCTTCCGCCCAAAATTAAGCAGGCAAAATGCCATAACTAATTAGCCATTTTTTAGCATCCTCCGCATAACATTCTTCCTTATACTGATACCATTTTTTTTGATAAGCTGGTTTTTCTGCTAGTACATCTTTAAAATTAACAAAAGGTTTCGCACCTTTAACTGCATCATGTAAAGCAGTTTGTAAAGCAGAATCGGTAGCAACCGCCGTATCAATAAACGTTTTCATTAAAGGTAAATCAATATTGGTTGTGGCAATGTCCGTAATTTCAATAAAATTATCTGGAACCAATTCAATTGCTTCCATGGTTTCGGTAGCCATATCCATATCTTTATCATAGTATATAACTTCCCACGTTGTTAAGTTTAAAAAATGTTGAGTATCATTTTTTGATATTGCTGCAGCAATATCTTCTATTAAGCGGGTTACTTTTTTTTCATCTTTTAGTAAAGAATTCTCCATCTGATTGTGTGTGTTTTTAAGCTGTTTGGAATGTTCAAGCACCAAGCCTAAAATATTGCAGGGCAAATTTTGCTTAGATACTGTTTGAAATTTACCTCAAAATTAGTTCATACATTTTAATTTGCAAGTATAATCCTAAAAAAGATTAAAAAAATAACTTCAATAGGAGGGGAGCTTAGGCAAGCTTTTGCCAAAAAAAAGAGGCTTAACTAAGCAAAAATACTTTCTGAAGTATCCATCTGCTTAGTTAAGCCCAATTAAAATAGGAGGATTAAACACACCTTACACCTTTATATTAAAAAGCAATATTTTAGGGCAAAGTTATGGTAATACACTTAATACTACTTGCCTGCAATTAAACGCAAAAATTCTTGTTTGTATTCATTTTGCTCAAAATTACCCATGTATTGAGTCGTAATAGTACTAGAGTGTACATCGTTAACGCCACGGGTAATTACGCAAGCATGGTCTGCCTCTACAATTACGGCAACATGATCCGTTTGTAGGGTCTGTTTTAGCTCATTGGCTATTTGCACCGTTAAACGTTCTTGCACTTGTGGGCGTTTAGCATAATACTGTACCAAACGATTTATTTTAGATAAGCCCACTACTTTTTCATTAGGGATGTAAGCAACATGTACTTTGCCTATAATCGGAACAAAATGATGCTCACAATTGGAGTGAAATGTAATATTGTGTTCAATCAGCATCTCATTATAACCATATTTATTATCAAACAAAGTTACTTTTGGTTTGTTAGCAGGATTGAGTCCGCTAAAAATTTCTTTTACATACATTTTTGCCACTCGGTAAGGTGTACCCTTTAAGCTATCGTCTGTTAAATCTAAACCTAAAATATCCATGATTTTAGTAAAGTGCTCTTCAATCATTACTATTTTAGTATCGTCATCTATGTCAAAAGCATCAGGCTTTAATGGAGTGTTGTAAGAACTTACAACATGATTATCGCCCATATCCTCAAATGTATTTTGTTTTACTTTGGTAGTATGGTCGCAACATTCTTTTCCATTATGTAAATGAATATCTTTACCATTTAGTACACCACTCGATTTTTCCATTTTGTATAATTAATATGGTTTAATGATCAATATTTATGTTCGGCGTTTGGATTTTTTAGTTTGTTATGTATCTTGTAGGCACACTTGCTTGCCTTATAAAATAACAATGTTGTTTAATCATTGTTTAGTAAAATAGTGTTTTTAATTAAACAAACAGGATTTTGCTAAGGGTGCTTAAACTAGGTAGTAGGGAAGGAGATGCATTTCAGATTTATCAGAACAGCACTATTGCCAACGTTATTTAGATGCAAAAGTATTAGAAAAGTTACTTCTTTTAGTGAAAAGGAAAAATAAAATTAGTTGCCATGTAACAATTGTTTTGTTTAAGACAAAGTGCAAAGTGCAGCAATAGCAAGCTATTACGAGTATTTGTAGCCCAGAATTGAGCAAAAAATTAAATTAAATACTGATTTAGATATTGTTGCTTAAAAAGCTAAAAAATGTTTTTATAGCCTTAACTAGACAAGTTTTAGCTGCCTTATAACAGAAAAGCGAAACGAAACCATCTAAATACTAAGTATCTACTACCTCTTATAAAAAAGTATAAAACACTTCGATACGTAAATCTTTAATTGCCTATTTGTTACTATTAAGCAACGAGTAGAAAGTACTTTAGTCTAATGTAAAAAGACTACTCGCTACGCTCATTTTGTATTAATGGATTAGCAGATACTAAAAAAGGACCGAGCAAATAGCGAAATCGAAGCCGTCTTTCTACCAAAAGCGCAGCGTACCCTCTACAGAGTACTACTATTTAGCGAATGCTGAATAGTAACGCCTATTTTTTTTATTAAAAATAAATTTGTTGTGCTAGTCTATACGTATTGGCATGTGCTTCTATAATGGTGGCAATACGTGCCGAGTAGCCCCCGCCCATACTAATAGCAAGGGGAATTTGGTGTTTTTTGCAGGCACTTAGTACTATTTCGTCGCGTTTTTTACAGCCCGCAATACTTAATCCTAAACGTCCTAGTTTATCCGTTTCCAATACATCAACACCCGATTGAAAAAAAATAAATTTGGGCTTTAATTGGGCAATAAGTTTAGGTAAGTATTGTTGTAGTAGTAACAAATATTCTTCATCTTTAGTGCCATCTGCTAAAGGAATGTCTAAATCAGATTGTTCTTTATGTAGTGGGAAATTGTGTGCGCCATGCATACTAAAAGTAAATACCTTGGGCTGATTTGCAAAAATTTGTGCCGTTCCGTTACCTTGATGAACATCCAAATCTACCACTAAAACTTGACTAACCAAATTATTATCTAACAAATAGTTAGCAGCAATAGCTATATCGTTTAACAAACAAAAGCCTTCGCCACGATTGGTAAAAGCATGATGCGTACCACCTGCTATATTCATGGCTATACCATGTTGTAAGGCATAAAGCGCACATTGTAAAGTGCCATTAGCTATTACCATTTCTCGTGTTATTAATGCTGCCGATAAAGGAAAACCCGTACGCCGTTCTTCTTTTTTACTAAGGCTTAAGTTTTTTAATTTTTGCCAGTAAGCTAAATCATGTGTACGCAATATCAAATCTTCTGTAATGGCTGCTGGACAAAATAGGCTATCATTAACTATAGTGCCTTCGTATAAAAGTTGTTCGGGCAACAACTCGTACTTTACCATCGGAAAACGATGGTTAACAGGTAAAGGATGAGCATAAATATTTGACCAAGCAATTTTTAACATTTCCTAATGATTGAATTCTGTGTTTTATTTTTTGCACCCCCCAGCATTTCACGCAATTAGTTAAACAAGAAAGGGAGATTTAATTTAGTTTTGTTATATGCTTGCATAAGCTCATGAAAAAAACTTTAGAATTGCAAATATTTTGACAATGTAATACTTTGCAACCGAACAAAAAAATAGTAGTTTTACAAGACCCTAAAAATAAAATGTTTTGAAAGAGCTTAATAATACAGATATTTTTTTAAAATAAAACAATCAACAGATGAAAAAAGTTTACTACATGGCAGTAGTATTAGTAACCTTATTAATGGTACAAAGTACTTTTGCTCAAAGCCAGCGTCAGACTGGTAAATTCATACATTCGGCACTAAAAAAACAAAGGGTAAGTACTCCTAACCCTATAATTGCAAAAGGTATTTTAAAAGCCGCAGAAAAAAAACAAGAACGGTTGGAAAATGGAGTACAACAACAACAAGACTATGCCATCTCGGGTGCAGTAGAACCTTGTACAGATTTTATGATGGAAGACACTCCTATAGGAGGAGGGCCTTTTGTTGATTTAAATACAGCTGGATTGCCATGTGGCGATAGTTGTGATACGCCTGCAGAAACAACTTTTAGTGTGTGGAGTAACGAAGGTTATACCCTAGACAATTTGCTTGCTGGAAGTATTTACGAATTAAGTATTTGTGAAGGACTTGGTGCTGGTAGCTGGGATGCCGTATTAACAGTTGCTTATTGGGATGGGGCAACCCAAACTATTGGAGAAGTAGTAGTTTGGGCAGAAGACTGTTCTGTAGAGTTGGAAGTGCCAGAAGATGGTAATTACCTTGTTGTTATTACAGAAGCTGGAAATTGTGACGGCGCTTCACCTAACCAAGTCGATAATGGCTCATTGACCGTTTCTTGTATTGGAGAAAATCCTTGCGAAGAAGGCGGCGGTGGCGGCGGCGGAGAAGCGGAAGCTTGTACCGATTTTATACAAGGGGCTTCTGGTGACGGAGCAGGTGGACCTTTTACAAACCTAAATCTTGATGCAGAAGGAAACTTTGTGCCATTACCTTGTGGCGATGCTTGCGATACACCCGCAGAAACACCTTTTAGCGTTTGGAGTAATGAAGGATATACAATGGATAACTTAGCTGCAGGCAGCGTTTACGAATTAAGTATATGTACTGGTACAGGTGCTGGTAGCTGGGATGCGGTATTAACTGTTGCTTATTGGGATGGTGCAACCGTTGGAGAAGTCGTAGTTTGGGGAGAAGATTGTTCTTTAGAGTTTGAAGTGCCAGAAGATGGTAATTATATTGTGGTAGTTACCGAAGCTGGAAATTGTGACGGTGCCTCCCCTAACGGAATAGATAATGGTGTATTAACCGTTTCTTGTGTAGGAGAAAACCCTTGTGGAGAACTACCAGAATGTGATATCGCTATTACTGCAACAGCAGCAAGTATTAGTGCTTGCTCTGGCGAAGAAGTAACCTTGGATATTACCGCAGAGCTAGGAACTATTTATGAGCAACCAACAATTATTTGGTTAGCTAATGGTGATGTTGGACCTGACGGAGAACTTGGTACAGCAGATGATGTGATTCTAGCTGATGAACCTTTAGAAGGAGATATATTTCAAGCAGAGAATGCTGTGTTAGTAGGACTTGATGTTAATACTGTTGCACAAACGTTAACCAACACAGAATGTGAAGCAAAACCTTATTATTTTTATGCCTCTATTCTTGAAGGAACGGATTTTACTTATTCGCTAGGTATCTGTAACCCATATCCTACTGCCGAAATAATTGTAAATGTAGCAGGAGAACCTGGTGCCAATAGTTTCTCGGTACAAGATGATGGTGGTGGTAACTGTGGCTTTATCATTGTAGCCAATTGCCAAGGTACTTTAGTAACACCTACTTCTTATACGGCTTCCTCAGAACCTACTAACGTAACCATTTCGGTAGTTAATGACTGTAACGACTATACGGAAGTATACAACTTTGAGGCTTGTCAACCAACAGGTATTGAAGAAGCTGTAGCTGCTAATTTTGCAATTACTGCCCTAGCACCTGTTCCTGCAATTAGCTTTATAGACCTAGCGTTTATGTCTAAAAATAGCGAAACAGTAAGTGTGCAAATATATGATGTTACAGGTAAATTAGTCGCACAACAAAATATCAACGAAGTACAGTTAAATAACACCCTTCGTTTAGATATAGCCAACTATAGCGCAGGTGTATATTTTATTAGCCTAAGCAATAACCAATATACCGTAACAGATAAGTTTGTTAAAGAATAAATTTGACATGTTTATCGAAATGGTTGATACTTTTTTTTAGTAGAGGGTAGATGGTACTTGGTATTTAGACGGTTCCGCTACGCTACACCACAACGCCATAAAGTATCAATTATCTTCTAACCTTGATAAACTGGTCCTAAATTTTAAACAAAATGGTTTCTTGTAAGTACAATACTGTACTAAGAATGCAAGCAGCCATTATCCATAAATTTAATAGCAACAATGCTGCGAGATAAGCCTCTTATTTCGCAGCATTTTTTTGTTTATAAAACTTCGTCCATATCGATACTGTAGTCCCTAACAGTAAAAGTTTTTGCCGTATATGTCTATTTAAATTTTGCGATACCTAGCGTTAGCAGGTAAAAACCATTCAACAATTAAACCATCCAGCCATTCGACAATCCAGCCATAAAACCATTCAACAATTCAACACTAAATATGGAGGATTACCTACACAACTTAGCTTAGAACAACAAGATTCTACCATCAAAAAAAATAGCATTTTTCAAAAACAAAAAAATCCTTTAAAAAACTTAGGATAAAACAAAAAAAAGCACGATATTTGCACCCTGATTTACAAACACCGTATTATCATTGATTGATAGCAACGGAAATAAAAGAAAAAAATCATGTCTAGAATATGTCAAGTAACAGGTAAAAAACCAATTACGGGTAACCATGTGTCACACTCAAACCGTAAAACAAAAAGATGGTTTTACCCTAATTTACAAACAAAGCGTTTCTTTATTCCTGAAGAAGATAGATGGATAAAGCTAAAAGTATCAACCTCAGCGATTCGTACAATTAGCAAAAAAGGTATCTATGAATACTTAAAGGATATGCAGAAAAAAACAGGTAAAAAATGGTTATTAAAAAAATAGGCTAAACTATTTTTTTCTTCCCCTTTTTTAATTCAAAAACTGTTTTGGCTGTTTTTTTGCAGTCATTATTTAAAGTAAATTTATTTTATAATCCACAAGAGCGTTTAAATTTATAGCATCATGGCTAAAAAAAGTAAAGGTAATAGAATACAAGTAATACTTGAATGCACTGAACACAAAGAAAGCGGTCAGCCAGGTACTTCTCGTTATATTACTATGAAAAATAGAAAAAATACGCCTGCAAGAATGGAATTACGAAAATATAATCCTATCTTGAAGCGATGTACAGTTCATAAAGAAATTAAATAATTAATATCATGGGTAAAGTAAGTAAGAACTCCAGAGTAGGCCGGGGAGCCAGCGGCGGTGGTAAAAATCACGTAAAGGTTGTTATCAGCGAGAAAGATCCCAAAACAGGAAACTACGTTTATAAAGAAAAAATCATACACAAAGATAAATTAGACGAAGTACTAAAAAATTCTTAGTGCATGGCCTTTTCTTGTTTAATACAATAAACTGAAAGCTTCTCTTTCTTATGAAGAGGGGCTTTTTTTGTTTTGTTGTGAAATAATTTTGTAGAGAAAATTTAGGAATTTACTAAATTTCCCTACTAGCACAAAAAATATTTAAGCCATAATACAATAGTGACAATTCATCATTATCATTCTAAACCACCAAGATTATGAGTTTTTTTGGCAAACTATTCTCCAAAAATAAAAACAAAGACAAAAAAGAAGCGGAGAAAAAAGAAGAATTAGTAGACAAAGTTGAAGAACAGGTAGAAGATAAATTTGCTTGGAAAAAGGGCGACGAGGAGGATTCGTCTGAACAGGCAGAAGATAAATTTGCTTGGAAGAAAGACGACGACCAAACCCAACAAGTAGAAGATAAGTTTGCCTGGAAACAAGAGGAAGTAGTAGAAGACGTAAAGGCGGAAGTTCCAGTATGGGAAGCTACTAAGGAAGAGGTGGTAGAAGACGTAAAGGCGGAAGTACCGGCATGGGAAGCTACTAAGGAAGAGGTGGTAGAAGACGTAAAGGCAGAAGTACCAGCATGGGAAGCTACTAAGGAAGAGGTGGTAGAAGACGTAAAGGCGGAAGTTCCAGCATGGGAAGCTACCAAGGAAGAAGTGGTAGAAGACGTAAAGGCGGAAGTTCCAGCATGGGAAGCTACCAAGGAAGAGGTAGTAGAAGACCTAAAGGCGGAAGTTCCAGCATGGGAAGCTACTAAGGAAGAGGTAGTAGAAGACGTAAAGGCGGAAGCACCAGCATGGGAAGCTACCAAGGAAGAAGTGGTAGAAGAAGTGAAGGACGAAGTGCCGACTTTAGAAACACCCCAAGAAAACGTGGTAGCAGATGTAACCCCTCCAGTCATTCCGTCGTGGGAAAAAGTACAACAGGAAGTAGAAGCAGAACTCGACGAAGCAGTTGCTAAAAGAGAAGCCGAAGTAGTAGAAGAGCCAGAAGAAACAAAAGAAAAAATAAAAGAAGACTTAGACAAAGGACTGGCTAAAAGCAACCTCAGCATTATGCAACGTTTTAGCCGTGCTATTGCAGGGAAAGATGTAGTAGATGACGACGTACTAGATGAAATTGAGGAAGTATTGGTGTCGTCGGATATTAGCATTGATACGGTAGTAAAAGTAATTAAACGTTTACAAGCCCGTGTTGCTAGAGATAAATACCTTAAAGTTGCAGAGGTGTACGAAATGGTAAAGCAAGAAATTATTGATTTACTAACCGAAAACAACACCCCAGATTATACCGACTTTACCATCCCCGAAACCAACGGCACGCCTTACGTAATACTAGTAGTAGGCGTAAATGGCGCAGGTAAAACTACTACCATTGGTAAATTAGCACACCGCTTTAAATTAATGGGCAAAACCGTATTACTAGGAGCTGCCGATACTTTTAGAGCCGCCGCCGTTGAGCAATTAGTGGCGTGGTCAGAACGTGCAGATGTACCCATTATTAAACAAAAAACGGGTTCCGATCCTGCCGCTGTAGCCTACGATACCGTAGAAGCAGGCGTTGCCAGAAACGCAGATGTAATTATTGTAGATACCGCTGGGCGTTTGCACACCAAAGTAAACCTAATGCGAGAGCTAGGAAAAATTAAAAAAGTAGTAGAAAAAGTACACCCCGATTTTCCACACGAAGTATTACTAATCGTAGATGGCTCAACGGGACAAAATGCCCTCATACAAGCCAGAGAATTTGCCAAAGCCACCGAAGTAAGTGCCATTGCTGTTACCAAACTAGATGGTACTGCCAAAGGAGGTGCCGTAATTGGTATTGCCGACCAATTTAAATTCCCCATTAAATACATTGGCGTAGGAGAAGGCATAGAACACCTGCAAGTATTTAATAAACGAGATTACGTAGAGAGCTTGTTTAAAAAGATGGAAGGGTAAATTAGTAGCCAGTAGCCAGTGGTCAGATTGTTCGCTTCGCTCACTGTCAGTGGTCAGAACGCTTCGCTGTTAGTTGTTAGTAGCTGGTGATAGTTTGAGAAGCCCGCAAAACTAAATAGGCCCCCAAGGACTTAAATATTCAACAATACTAGTACAAGGAGGCGACGAAACCCCAAAAACCTAAGTAATAATGGTTCATTCTATTTTGTCACTTTCACTAAAACACAAGTCGAAGCAAAGACTTCCTATTTTTTTGAAAAATAGTAAGTCTACACCCTTGTTTTTAGCAATTATTTTAAGTGAAGCTTATGGGGACTCCGTGAAAAAACTCCGTACAACTTCGTGGGACTCTAATCGTCAGCAGGAAAAAAACAATTCAACAATTCAACAATTAAGTAACGTTTAAAAAATAAATCCGACAATTTGTACGTAGAGGTTTTGTGCTTAGACAAGGCGCAAAACGCAGCCATAGCCTAAGCTACGGCGAGTATTTGCAACGCAGGATAAGTGCAAAAGATCAAGTAGAAATGACGGATTTATTTTTTATGCGTTACTAAGCCGTTCAGCAATTAACAATTCAGCCGTACAGCAATTCAACAATTTATGAAA
>JAHDBT010000126.1 GCA_020630215.1 Bacteroidota bacterium | reverse complement strand
GAATCTGCTTTTTTTCAGGAGGCGGATAAGCATAGTAGTCAGTATAGGGTTTGGAAGGGTATTGTGACAGGAGTTAAGAATGAGTAGATTGTGTTCAAGAATTAATATAATTGATTAAAAGGACACGCTTACTAATATTTTTTAGTAAGCGTGTCCTTACCCCTTATATACTATTTCAACAAAAGCCATTTACGAATTTTAGAAAACCGTTGCAATTTATTACCAATCCCTTTTTTATAACAAACAATAAACCCACCTTTACCACCCTTAAGTTTTACTTCTGATAAAAGCTGTCTTGCAGCAAAAAAACTATTCCGAGATTCTGTCACATACTTATACTTATACCTTGACAATGTTTTAGAATCATGCTCTTCTGAAATACCTGTATTATATTTAACTTCTAATGCTTTTTTCTCCTTTGTACTTAACCTTCTTGCACTAGCTAACACTTGTACCTTAAATAAAAAATCAAATCTTTTCCCTTTTTTCATTTGGCATACAAAAGGAGTCGGTTTATTCGCACTATTTAAGAAATCATTAATATCCTTGACTATGATTGTTTCATGAATATCACTAAGTAATACTTCTGCCTGCTGGCTATTATCAAAATTACCAAACCTATATTTATATAAATCATTTTCATTATAAGAATCAAGATCAAGTTCCAATACAAAAAGTTTTTGATAATATTGTCGCTCTTTAGCTGCTAATTCTCTTTTCAATGCTAACATTTGCACTCCATAAGTAAGCTTATCATATATCTTCTTATCACTCTCTAAAATAATTGCCTCTATTTTTGTATTCGAAGATACATAAATACTATCAAGATCTATCGTACTATTGAGAAATTCCCAGCCAGGTTTTTTAACTTCAATTCTCAAAAACTGTTTAACAAACTTTTCTAAATTAACTTTAAACTTACCTTCATCATCTGTTAAGACACTACCTAATTGATTAGCTTCACTATAAAAAATAACTTGCACGCCTGCTATTGCTCTTTGCTTAATATCGCTAACAGTTCCACTTAGATATACATCTGCGAACAAGACGTTTGTCGTTAGCACCAATAATGTCAATAAATAAAACTTCATTTTGTTTATTTTGTTAATTTAATAATTTCTTTACATAAATAAGAATCACTAAGAGCTCTATAATGCATTGAAGTATGACAAGACCCCATTTTGGGAATATACTCATGAGCATGAACCTCATATTTAATAAGAATATCATCATGTGCTTTTATAGTAAAACGAAACATCCCTTCATAATCTGTTATTGATTCTTGTGTAATCTTAACACCATTTAACTCATACAAAATTTTAATTTTAGCAAAATGAAAAGGTTCATCTTCAATGCCTATTACTTTACCACAAAAAACAATATCTTCAGGAAGATATGTATAGTAATAGTAATCATACAATCGATAAGCTAAGTTATTACCAAAAAGTAAAATTATTAAGGTAATCAAAAGATTTCGGATACCTTTGTTTTTTCTCATCTATC
The DNA here is from genome assembly GCA_020630215.1 of Bacteroidota bacterium. Taxonomy (GTDB): domain Bacteria; phylum Bacteroidota; class Bacteroidia; order Chitinophagales; family UBA2359; genus JAHDBT01. The sequence goes on along the minus strand of JAHDBT010000126.1, from coordinate 13,581 downwards.
CCTGTTTTTGAATAACTTATTTTATGCAAACTAACCAACATCAAAAACAGTGTATCACAATACTCAAGAACCTAACCATAAAATGTTATATTTTTTAGCTAAAGTTACATTTTTTTTCTTGCCAATTAGAATTACAAATGTTATTTTTAAAAAAATCAACTTAAATGTAAACGTTTTTTTATAATAAACCAAACAGTTTTAGTAACTTTGAAATTTATTATACAAAATACAACAATTTTATTCTTACTTTTATTAGTACAAAATGCTTAAATTCATCAATACATTATTGGTAAAACGAAGCTAAATTCAAACCATCTTTTTCTCTTTAACTCAGGAACTATTACTGGTTTAAACTCGAATTCCGGTTTTGCAGTTATATATCAACATATAAATTTATCATTCACTTAAATGTAAGCTATGGACACTACCTCAGAAGACTATTTTTGGCCTAGTTACCTAGATCTAATGATGAGTTTATTTTTTGTTGTTTTGGTATTATTTGTAATGAGCTTTACATTATTTAATAAAAAAAAGAGCGAGTTAGAAGCTACAGTTGCCGATGCACGAAGGTTAAAAGAAATTCGAGAAAATCTAAATATTTTAATGAGTGATTCTCTTTTCTTTATTTACAAACCAGAATATAAAAGGTACATGCTAAATACCAATGTTAAATTTGAAAAACAGAAATCAAGATTTGTTAGAGGGGAGTTAAAAGATTATAATGAAACAACTTCAAAACTAAGTGATACGGGAAAAAAACTGTATTCTATTATCGAATTACTTCAAGCCAAAAAAGAAAATCCTAATTATGCTGATGTTTCCTACATGCTAGTTATAGAAGGTAGAGCATCTGATTTAAAAAAAGGGCGACAAAGTGACGACTACGTACTATATAATTATGATTTAAGCTATCAAAGAGCCTTTAATCTTTATAATTTTTGGAAAAAACAAGGATATGATTTTGGAGATAAACGTTTTCATAATATTATAGACTTGCAAATTTCGGGAAGTGGAACAGGGGGCATTGGCAGATATAAAGGCAGCTTTAAGGAAGAATCTAAAAACCAAAGTTTTATTATTCACATTATCCCAAAAATAGGAACATAAAAATGATGAAACACTTTGCTCTAATATTGTTATTAATTCTCTCCCTTTTGATAAGTGGATGCTTCTCTAGAAAAAATCCTCAACGAAGTAGTTTTACAGTAAAATCTATTATATCAGGAAATGAAATTATGCTGATGAATGGTTATATAGTAAAACTCTTAGGTGTTGAGAACAATGCTTCAACTAAAAAAAAATTAAACGCTTGGCTTACTAAAGAAAAGGTCAAATTTAGATTTGATACTAAAAGTCCATTAAAAAAAATTAATCGGAGGTCTAAAGATAAAAGCTTCTATGCTTATGTTTTACATAAACAAGAGTGTATCAACTCTAAACTAATAAAAGAAAAAACTTCACCTGTAGTAATAACCCCCTACCTAACAGATAGCCTCAATAAATACCTTTCCTACAACACTCAAAAGAAAAATAAAAACCCAAATCCTAACTTTAATACAAACAAAATAGGACGTACTAGATGCCATTCTGAGTTAGACAAACTTTTTCCTGCTTGTGATTACACGAATAGTACAACCAGAAACTACGCTGTCAATTTAGCAGCAAAGTCACCTGGTAGTTACAATATAGCACAAGTATGTAACATTTTTAAAGAAATATTGCCTAAGTGGAAATATGTAAACGATCCTAAAGGTTCAGAATTCTATGCCCTTGCATCTTCTACTATTTCCGAAACAGATTTAAGTGGTGACTGCGACGACTTTGCTGTACTCCTGTACTCCTTAATCACCTCTATTGGCGGTACTGCAAGAATAAACTTGGAACGAATTTGGAGTACATGCATTCACCGAAGTTAAAATTGAAAAAAATACGACTCAAGAAATACTAAAAATTATCCAAAAGAAATTTCCTGATTATGATATTCGTAAAATTCACTATTCGCATGATTCAAAGGGAAAATGGCTAAACCTAGATTGGTGGGCTCAATACCCTGGAGGAAAATATTTTAATTTTAAACCCAACTCAAAAATGACCTTTTATGTGAAAGATAATGAATGTACTAAAGGTAGTATTTAACGAAAAACTTTATCAATATAAAAAACACTAGTTATATGCTAGCCCTATCTTAGGTTGTATAACACAAATCACCAAATGTCATTATTTTGTAAAACAAAACAAAATTCATAAATATTTTTCACTACGAAATAAAAATTTACCTATTTTACAGAGCATTTATTACAAACCACTATTTATGAAATATATCACCCTCATACTCTTTCCTATAATATTTTTTGCTGCTTGTAGTGGCGATGGCCCTACTGAAAAACAATTGAAAAATAAATTACAGCGAATTATAAAAGATGGACAATATAGTAGTGATGATACTATTAGTGAATCCGAATTTAAAAATATTTTATCCCGAATACGAGATGCTAATGATTACGATAAGTTCGTAGACAAGGAGATTGTTAATGTTTTACAACAATTGTCAGATGACAAAAACTGGGTTTTAGAAAAAATTAGTACTAATAGCATAATAAGCCAACCAAACATTATTAATATTTACATGGAAGTTTCAGCAAGTATGAAAGGCTATATTATTGCAGACGAAACAAATGCTGATTATACCATAAAAGAGGTTGTTCCTAAATTAATTACTGACTGTAGCAATAATTATGATAGTATACGCCTCTTTACAATTACAGACCAGCCAAAAGAATTTAAAAAAACTGAAAATGATTTTATCGAAGCTTTAATTAGAGGTAAAATATTTCGGAATGCCTCTACATCTCTTGATAAAATATTTGAGCATATTACTAAGAATACGCCCAAAGGAGAAATGTCTATACTAATTTCAGATTGTATTTTAGACTTTAAAGGCAAAGTTAATAATGCAGCAGATAAAGGCATCCTCACAACTGCTATTACCAGTTCTCTTAGTAATCAAAAGGATCTAACGGCTGCCGTATTTCAGTTTTATTCCGATTTTAATGGGCAATTTTACTATACTACTGAAAATAAGCAACCTTTCTCAAAAGGATATGCACGACCTAATGGCACACCTAATAAGTCGCATACACTACTACACGAACGCCCTTTTTATATATGGGTTTTTGGCGAAGAGGCTCATGTAAAAGATTTTGTAATTGACGAGATTGTAGATGAAAGTATTCATTCACATTCGTATGGACTTAATTATTTAGAAACAGAGTATAGCATTATTGATAAGCTCTTTGAAGGCAGAGTCAGTACCTCTCCTAAAGCAGTAACAATTAATGGTAAAATTAATGAAAATCGCCCTACTCGTTTTACAGTAGGAATGAATGTAAGTAGTTTACCAAAATATGCTCAAACTAAAGACTATATTAAAAATAAACTACAGTCAAATATTGACTATATTGACTATGAGTTAGAAGTATATGATAAAGAGGAAATAAAAGCACTTTTTGAAGATAAAAAATTTAGACAAGTTGCTTCCCAAATAGGAAAAAGAGGTTATAATCGCTTTTTAGTTATTAAACTTAACAATACTCCTGCTGATAGAAAAAATAAATGGAAACTTTCTTTAACAGGAGAAGAGCCTAGTTGGATTAAAAACACTAATATTGATGACGATAGAGAAGTTTCTGCTAGTTCGCTAGAGAAAAGAACATTTCTATTTACCTCTATCACAAATGCATTTAATGATAGATACGAAGATCAAAATACCTTATTCGAACTATCATTTGATCTTAACATTAGATAAATTTTCAATTAGCCTTCGTACTAAAAAAATCGATAAGAACATCTACTTCAATAATAACAAACTATTACTACACTGGCCACTTTTCTCGAATTTTTCTATATTCTGTTTACATCCGCATTTCCTGGTTTTGATTTCGGTTTGTGGATGAATTCCCCTGGATTCCTTTCTGGTTTTCTCATACTAATACTTACATCTTTAGTTATCTGTTTTTTATATTTTATAATTCTTGGAAATAAAAACCGCCGCTTTTCAAAAATGAGTTCATGGTTTTTGTTTATGTTGTTTTCTATGCTATTTGTATTCTCAATTAGTTTCTCTTTTATAGGATTTAAAATTGAAGACGCTTTTGGCTTAGATGAAATTTCCTCCGAAGTTTGGATTTTCTCCATACTAAACGCATTAGTCTATGGGCCTATTATTTTTACCCTGTGTTCTTTAATTTTAAACAATTTTAGCAAACACGCTAGGTACATTCCTTTTAATCTTTTAAAAAAATAGAACTTATTATGAGCAAACTATATGTCATAGGTATAGGTGGCACAGGTTCCCGTGTATTATACTCACTAACGATGTTACTAGCAGCAGGGGTTCCTATAAAAGCCGACGAAATTATTCCATTAATAATTGATACCGATAGTAATAATGGAAACTTAGAAGATTGCAAAACAGTTATAAAAGAATATAACAAGCTACACAGCACTTTTTATCCTTTTGAAGAAGCGAAAGGTGATGATAGCTTTTTTTTTAGAACTAAAATAAAACCTCCTGAAGAACTAAATGTTTCAGGGCAGGCCTATAAAAATCTAGAAGAATTATTGCAATATAATCAACTTAATAATTACTCGGAAAGTACTAAACATCTAATAGATTTATTTTTTACCAAAGAAAATCGAAAGATGAATTTAGAACATGGATTTTTAGGTAATCCTAATGTAGGAAGTATTGTCCTGCAAGATGTTGTGAATACACAAGAGTTTAGAAATTTCGCACAGGCTATAGTTCCTAGTGATCGAATTTTCATTATTAGTTCTATTTTCGGCGGTACGGGTGCTGCAGGATTTCCATTACTCATTAAATTATTTAGAGATAAAGGAGAATCTAAAGTTTCAGAAGATGGCGTACCAAATAGAGGAAGCCTAAACGAAGCAATTATAGGAGCATTAACAGTACTACCTTATTTTGAAGTAGATATAGAAAAATACAAACGGAGAGAAAGTTCTATTAATTCTAATACCTTTATTACTAAAACAAAGGCTGCGCTCTCTTACTATGAACAAAACATAGCTGGATTAGTCAATTCTTTTTATTATATTGGTGATTATAGAAAGAGCCAATATACAAATGTAGAAGGCGGAACAAATCAAAGAAATCAAGCACACTTTATTGAAGTTGCATCTGCTTTAGCACTAGTTGACTTTATGGCTCGCAACCCCAATAAAACTAGGCAAGAAGAATTAGACAGAGATGCCCGTAATAAATTTTATGAGTTTGGGATTAAAGAAAATAAAGGCAACTTAGACTTTAGAGATTTAGATGAGAGCAATATTAAATATCAACTAAGAGAACCTTTAACACGATTCACTTTATTTAGTATATATATGACAAACTTCATCAATAAATCTTTAAAAGATAGCAAACTGGCTTGGAGCAATGAAATAAAAATAGACAAAAGTTTTTTCAACACTGATTTCTATCGCACCTTAAATGATTTTGTCGAAAAATATTATTACTACTGGCTCAACGATTTAACATTTGAACAAACAGGTGTTGGTCAACACCAAAGAAAGTTTCACCCTTTTAACTTGCCTATTGCGTCCGAAGTTGATTATCAGAATAGAGCAGCTGTAAAACTCAAAGCGGACAAAAAAGCACTTAATGGCATTAGGTCTGATAGACATGCTACCTTAGAAAAAGGTGCTATTTTTGGCAAAAAAGATATTGATTTTGACAATGTAATGAACTCGATTGTTGACCGAGTGAAAGAAAAACAAACAGCATTTAATATTACTGGTGCCCCTTTATTTATTAACTTGGTTGCCAATGCTTGCAACCATATTTATGAAAAACACTACAAAGGCTAAAATATCATCATGGCTATAAAATTAGGTTTAATTGAAGGCGAAAATCTTACCAATTGTTTTTGGAACGAAACAAACGCCAACCCATATAATCAAGAGCAAATTAATAAAATAAAAGATAATGTAGGAGATGTAAAAGTACCAATTACTTCTATCCCATCTCCTTTTGCTCGAATGCACTTATTTGACGCTGCTTTTAAAGTGGTAAATCGAATAGTAGATACCGAAAAAAAAGAAGCTGCTTTTTTGGGACATACGCTTTATCAACGCCTTATCTCAGAATGTCTTGATGTGTTTGAGCTAATGTACTCTTTTGATATTCTTAAATTAAAGAATCAAATTACCGTTGCTCATTGGAATATGTCGGAACTCGAAGTTTTTGAAACCCACCCTTCTGAAGGTTTGAGAAATTTTGCAGACACCTTAAAACTGTTCATCAACAATTACAATAATAATAAAGGCAGATTTGGCGATGCAGATATTAAAAAACCCTTTAACAGCTTTACGCTATTTTTCTTTAATCATGAACCATTTGCAGGAACCTCCCCCTACACAGGCTTTTTTACGGCTGGCGATATGCCTAGTTTTAAAGTTAAAAACTTAGAGGGCCGTGTGTTCTTTGATCCTAGAAATGTACTTCCCTTACACAAAAGATCAATAGCATTTCAAAGATACATCAATTTAATATTTGAAACAGAGCCTAAGTTTAAAAAAGCCTTTCTAAACTTGCATCAATATATTATTAATGCTAGAAAATACTCCAGCGACCGAAGCTATTTAACTGCTTTAGCAAATGATGCTAAAAAAAGAGAAGATGTTAAAAGTTACACAAGCTTAAAAATTGATAGAAACCCAGTCTACTTACTTCCTAAAACACAATTGCTTTACAAAGAAGAGCAGCCAGAAGACTTATTAGCAACTATTCAGGCTAGTGACTTTGTTATTGAAACTAGTAAAAATATTGAACGTAAACCTTTAGCACTAATGGAAGGGTTGCGAAATGCCAATTGGAATTATTTAGGAGGACAATTACCTCCTGATATAGAAATATCGACTGAACAACCTGAATACAATAGTAGAACTTTGCCTGGTTCTGCGGGTGTTGTGTATCCTTTTATAACTCGAAACGATGTCTTATCTGAAAACTTAATTGATGTCGGATATGAACTGAATGACCAACACTATTGGTCAATTGGAATAAAAGACAATAATTACTTACTCCCTATTAAACAAGACTATTTTAAGTTTTTTACAATAAAAGATTTAAAGCAAAATTTAAAAATAGAAACAATAGGTGATGATGGAGCAATTTTAGTAAGACTAAGAATTCCGCTAAAAGCCGATAGAGGTAGAGGTTCTATTGAATTTGAACGTACTTATATGCGTGTTAATCCAAGAAACATTATATCTGACGACAATGGTAGTATCATTGACGGTCAGATACATTTAGGTATTTATCCTTTCTTTAAAATTAATGGAGACCAGTTCAACAAGTACAATGATCTATACAAAATAGCCTTATACCACTTTCCCGATGTTACTGTAAACCCTTATTTTATTAAAGAACAAAATGAAGTTTCTAGTATCAAAACAGTTAGTATTAAAGAACAGTTAGAACGGACTCGTGCTAGTGAAGGACTAGGAGTAGTATCTAAGTATATTGAATTATCAAAAGGTTTAAACGAGGAAGAAAGAGATTTATCTTTTGATATTATAGGTATTGATTTACACCGAGAGGATGGTTCTAGTGCTTATGGCATATTAATTCCTCAAATGCAGGTGATCGAAAATTTATCAAATGCGGCATCTTATATTTCCGTAGATTTAGGCACAAGCAATACCTATGTAGGTATGGCTCTAAATAAAAACAAACCTTACACCTTAACCAACTACAACAAAACCAATAGTCGGGTACAACTAGTTTGGACTAAATCCATTCAAAGAGAAGAAGATTTTAGAGGTTCTAGTCAATACGACTTAAACTCTTATTCGGGAGGAGCTTTTATGTCTTTACAATACTCAGAATTTATGCCCTCCATAATTGGAGAAAACGAAGCAGGCAGTATTGATGTATTTGGTTTTCCGCTGCCAACAATGCTTAATCAAGATAATGATGTAGATGCCTTAAACGAACTAAATGTACACTCTTTACTTAATGTAAATATTCCTTTTCAATTTGGCAAACTCGAAATGCGCCCAGGATACGATAACCCTCACTCTAACTTAAAATGGGGCATAGCAGAACAAGAAAGTAGCGAATATAGAAATAGATTAAGAGCATTTATAGAACAAATTGCCTTAATGGGACGTAATACCTTATTACAAGAAGGTAGAGACCCATCGAGCATACGCTTAATATGGTACAAACCGCTAAGTATGGGAGGTTCTACTGTAGGTAAAATGAAACAACTGTGGGAAGAATCTTATGAAAAACTATATTCAAAAAAGAAAAACGATTATACTCACCTGTACAGTATTACCGAATCGTGGGCACCTTACTTTAGTCAGCAGAAACATTTTGGTTCTGGCGAAACTTATGTAAATGTAGATATTGGAGGAGGTACAACCGATGTTTTATTATTTAAAAGTAATAAGGTTATTTTAACGAGTTCTTTTCGTTTTGCAGGCAATGATTTATTTGACGAAGGCATTGAAAGTAATAGCTCAAATAATAAGGACAATGGTTTTGTACAAAAATTTGCGCCTATGATGGACGAATACTTTAATAGAACAGAAGACTTTACTAGAAGTGAAATCATGAATCAGATTTTAGAGAATGACGAGCTACGTTCTGAAGATTTAATAAGTTTTTTGTTTACAATTAAAGAATTTAGAGAACGGCTGGATTTAGAAACCGATATGCGTATTTTATTTTTATTACATAATTGCGCTATATTTTACCATACTGCTCAATTAATTAAACTTAGTGGCAATAATTTGCCTAGCTATATTGGTTTAAGTGGCAATGGAGCCAAATTACTAAGTGTTACAAACAGAGGTAAAGACCTTAACAAAGCAAGAGGGGTATGTAGCCTTGTACAATCTATTTTTAGAGCTGTTTTAGATTTAAATGAACGTCCGAAAATAGAATTGCATATTTTAGATAATCCCAAAATGGCTACGGCACAAGGAGGCATAAAAGCATTAGCAGAAGGGCGAATTCAAAAAGGTTCGACGGATGACATAGATAATTTTTGGATACTTACAGGTGATGATAAAACGCTTTTTAAAGAAACTGATTTTAAAACCAAAAGAGAATTTAAATATGTCGATATGCTCAATACCAACATCAATAATACGATTGAGCAAGTAGCGCAAAACTATCAGCAATTTATTCATTTCTTTTTTGATGAGTGGTGGTATGAGTGTGATTTTCCAAAATACTTTGGTATTAATAAAGGTTTCGACCCCGAAGCACTTAAAACTTACTTAGCTGACGATAGCCGCATCAGAAGCGTTATCAGAGGTGCTATAGATATAAAAATGGAAGTAGAACAAGAAACCTTCTTAACAGAAACTCTCTTTTTTAGCCCATTAGAAGCCTTTATTTACAATTTATCAAAAAAACTATCTACCCCTGCTGGCGCAGCACAATTTAAACGTTAATAATCTAGCTTAAAAATAAAAAACTATTAAGTTATACTTTGGCAAAATAAGTTATTAATATTAAATAAAAGCAACCTAATCAACTCTATTAAAATATACATCATCAAAACCAGTTGTAATGTGGGTTAAGACAAAAAAAAATATATTTACTTTTGACATAAGCACTTTGCAAGTTTTTCTAAAAAAAGCAGGGGCTTGCTATATTGCTTTACTAGTGTTTTTATTATTTATTCCTAATTTTGTTTTTCCCCAACAACCAGAGGATTTTCAAAGAGAATTTACTCAACTTGCAAATAAGCTCAATTGTAAAACACTTGATTTTATGATAGAACAAAGCGGTTATACAAGTTTAGGCACTTTTTGCGATAACTCAGTTAACATAGGTACGCCGAATAATTCTGGGGAAACCCTATATGGTAAACTTATGACTTCTAATGTTGCAAGAAGTCATAATGAAGTTGTAACTAGGATTCTACAAACTCAAAACCAGTTAACCCCTCAGGTTATTAATCTTAATACTTTCAATGAAAAAATTAATCTTCTTATACAATCCTGCAAGTTAGAACTTGATAGGCTTGGGTGGTCAAATACAACCAAAAACAATTTAGTAGATGATTTAGAAAGTATCGTAAACTCACATGCTATATCTCTTACTCCTTCTAGTAATCAAACACCTGATAATCAAAATAATAATAGAATGACGTATCAAGTTCCTGATAATAGTGATAAGAATCCAGGGTTTTTCTTTTACATTATTACGGCTGTTGCTCTGTCCATAATAATAATAACCATATATCATTTTTTTAATAAAAACATAACTGAATTCATTAATTCAGTAAAAAATCAATTTAATAATAATGATTCCTCTGCAGAAACTGATTCTCCCGTTAGCCACGATGCAAAATCACATAACGAAGATTTCCTAAAAGCTCCATTGCCTTTAGAAAAGCAAACTCTACAAGTAAATACGACAAACAATGAAACTAAACCCTTCTCAGAATCTTATAATAGTTTAGATGAAGAAAATAGGAAGTTAGACCAAAAAAGGCTAGAATTAAAAGAAAAGGAAAAAAGAATCGCTAATGAGTTTAAAAAATTAGAAGAAGAAAAGCAAAAATTAAAAGAAGCGAAAGTATTAGAAGCTAGAAATAGGCAATCAAAACAAAATAAGTTCCAATTAAAAAGGCAAAGCACGTACAACATTTCTACAAGAAAGAAATTTACTAATAAAGGCAAAATTCAATACTTTTTAGAAACACCTGATTATTTAAATAAACAAAACAAAGAAGGAGGAGGCTACTTTTGGGATCACAAAAAATCAAAAGAGCAAAAACCATATCAATCTAATTTCATTTTATATTTAGAGTATGGTAATGATAGAAAGGGAGTTATTAGCATTATTGAAGAACCTAGTGTATATAAACGACTAATTAGTAGCTTTGACTATCAACTAGGTCCCATTGCAAAATTAATGAGTAACATTAGAAAAGGAAACAATATTAAAACTATTAATGAAGCAATAGCAGAACTTGAAGATGGTAAATGGATAGTAAAAAATATTAATCGAATGGAAATTCAAATTTACTAACTATGCTCTTTTCCTTTATTATATTTTTAAGCATTGTTTATTTGTTTTTTCTTTTTTATAAAGAGCGTATTATTACTAACGACAGATTAGATACAATACAAGAACAGTTACATAATAATTATTTACAGGCTCCAGAAGAAGAACAACAACTCCTTGATAGTATAGAGATGCTTATTACCGATGTACAAACTATAAAACAACTAATTAACAAGCAAGACCTTGCAAAGCAACAAAAAATAATTGAAGAAAGACTTATTAAAACAGAAAAAGTATTGGCTTTATTATTAAAACGTTACAGTCTTAAAATAGAATCAGATAAAGTAACGGTGCAATTAAACAATGCTTACCCTGTAAAAAAATACTACCTAAATCTGCCCGATTCAGAGGGTTTTTTCTGGAATGCTTTTAAAAAGGAAACACCTAATAAAATAGATTCTTTTTACTATATGGAAAGTAGTACCGAAAACCCTTACAAAGCCCATTTTTGCCCAAACCCTAACCCCGAAGTATTACGCCGCCTATTAATAGATTTAGATACGATGTTACTGCCCGTTTGCATTCTGGCTGACAATAATAAAAGAGGCACACAATTAGTAAATATTCAACCTGGTACTATTGAGCAATTAGGCGAAAAATGGATTGTAAAAGAAAAAGCTGTTGTAAAAATTATTTAATTTGAAAAACACTATTTACATATTACTCTTATTCTCTTTCTTACAACTAATAAGCCATAATAGTTTATTAAAGGCCACCCCTATTCAAAATTTTAATACGGAACTTAACTGTATAACTGCTCAATTTCTATTTGAGAAAAAAGCTTATTTATGTCCCCCAATTATACAGTTTAACTGTAGTAACATAAATTCTAGTTCTGATAGTATAAAAGATTTTTTAAATAAATGCAATAAGAGAAGAAACTTAGAAATTTATGAGAAAATAGAGGTAAAAGGTAATTCACTCGTTAGAAATACTCGTATAGATACTTTACAAAAAGCCACTCAGCTAATAAATTATTGTATTGATTTGATAAGAGAAACTTCAAGAAAAGAGGATCATGAATTATTAATAAATAAATTGCAAATATTAATAAGCAAACATAAATTAAAAAAAACAATTCCTTCTCAAAGAGAACAGGATAATGCAGGAACAGGTATTATCCCAAATTCTAACAAAAATAAAGCTGAAAAAGGCGATACAACTGATATGATTTCCGCTACCTCACCTACTAAAACAAGTAATAAAGGAGGGTATAGTTTTGCATTTCTTTTATTAGTTGCTGCCATTAGCTTTGGCATTCCATTTTATTTATTAAAGCACAAAACCTTAGAAATCATTGCTTTTGTTCAAGATAAAGTATTTTCTAACACAACAACTCAAGCGCAGTCTTTTATTACCAATACATCCGTTAATCCCATTAATCAATCATTAGCAGAACAAGTAAAACAGCTAGAAGAAAAACTAGCTGAACAAGAACAACAAATTGACTTGCAAATTCAACATAATAAATCACTACTTATTGCCATGCAAAGCAAGGCAAATGAAGCCCCTACAGATATTCAAAAAATAATAAAAGTACTCTATTCTTTTAGACCCGATAAACAAGGCTTTTTTTGGCAAGAACGTTCTAACTATTATAAACCTAAAGATGGTTGTTGCTATAGATTAATTGTTTTTGAAGAAAATACAATAACAGCTAAAGCACATTTTGTACTTAGACCAGAAACTAAGTTTAAAAATCTAGCTCTAAAAAATATTATTAACATTTTAGCCCCTGTTGCTATTATTAATGATAGGCGAAGTAATAAACTAAACAATACCAATAGCACCCTAAATATTTTAGACTATGGTACAGTTGTATTAGAAGGAAAAAAATGGAATGTAATAAAAAAAATGAATGTAGAAATTTACAATTAAACTTATCATGAAAAATATTTCATTTTGCATATTAGCACTCCTATTTACCTCTATTATCTTTGCACAAGAAGAGGAAGGAACTAGCCTGTCGGATTTATTTGACGGGCTAAGTAAAGAAATGATATGTACAACACTCCAAACTTGTTATTCTGATAGTGTTGATTGTGAAGACAATGAGATTGAGATTCAAGATAGTAACAATGCAAAAGAAGAAGAAATTAATACGATTAAAACAAACCTTTATAAGACTAGCAGTAAACTAAAAAATAAAATAAATAATAACAATTTTGAGGCGTTGTATCAAGAATTACAAAGGGCTTGTTCATTCGTTATTCAAGATAAGTGTAAATCTTCTCTTATGCTTTTTCAAAGAAAAGCAGAAACAATACACAAATCTTATAATAAAAAATTAGCTGATAATAGATACTCAAGTACAGCAGCAAATGAACAAATTAAAACTGTACAAAAAGCAGAATCTTTATATAAGTCAGGAAGTTACGAACAAGCATGGCAATTATTGCATGATTTAAACCAAACGATACAAGATAAAGAATTACTAATTAAAGAAAAAAAATATGGCAATGACTATT
>JAHDBT010000125.1 GCA_020630215.1 Bacteroidota bacterium | reverse complement strand
TATTATTGAGTAGCAGGTGTTTGTCTATTTTTAAACCAAAAAGCGGCAATTGCCATTAAAATACCTACGCTTATTAAAATCATGGCGATGTATTGCGCTTGCGATAAATCAATGCCAAACATAGCCCGTTTATCATTGGTTCTTACAATTTCGATGCTAAAGCGTTCTATTCCATTTAAAATAAAATAAATGGCAAATAGCAAGCCTGGAATATGTGTAATAGATTTGCGAATAATTACTAGGAACAAAAAGATGAGGAAAGCCATTACAAACTCATAAACGGAGGTTGGCCAAACGGCTTCGCATAAGGCAGGATAAAATCCACTAGCAGCCTCCCCTAATTGTTTGTAGGCTTCTCGTCCAATAATATTACTAGGGTTTATCCACTCGGCATAGCATTCTACACTTCCTGGGCTTAGTTTGGCTACTACATTATTGGGGTAATGATAGGCCCATGCCCAATCGGGTAAAAAGCTCAACCAGTTAGGTCGTTCTAAGGTATTGGCTACGCCCCAATCGCCATCGCCCGAAAAATGACAGCCTAAACGGCCAACGCCATAACCTAAAATTAAGGCAGGAGCTGCAGCATCGGCAATTCGTGGCACAGATATTTTTTTTCTAGTAACATAGAAAGCGATAGATAAGCCTGCACATATTAAACCGCCATAATAAGCCATGCCATTAAAGGATAATAAATGTCCAATAGGATCTCGCAAAAAAGCATCCCAATCATCAAACCAAGCAAATAGTTTTGCTCCTAGTACGCCTGTAATGGCTGCTAGAATTACCAAATCTCCTAAGCGTTCGTGTGGGTACACCTTGTATTCTTCTTTCTTGGGTTCGGGTAGTCGTTCTTTTTCTTTCTCGTAGTAGCGCAAATACCCTAGTAAGCCCGCTAAAAGCAGTCCTCCTATCCAACTACCTTCGCCCGATAAAATAAAGCTTTGTGGGTCTTCCGAAAAGGCAACCCAATTCATAACCATCGCCAAGCCTTTAAACCCTAGTATAAATCCGATGAAGGCATTAAATAAAATTTCAAAAATATTGGCTGGTTTACCTACGATTCGTTTTTCCATGCTAGGCTGCATAAGTCCTAATTTTTCTAGCCTAGAAAACTCGTAGTAAGTCCATAAAGTACCTGTTAAAAAAGCCAGCGCCATAAAAAAGCCAAAAGTTTGTATAGGCAATGGAATATAAACGCCAAAAAAGTGGTAAATAAAATCGGATATAGTTGGATACATTGTTTGATTTGGTGTTTTGGATGCGGTTGTTTGGGTATAAGTTTTAAAAAGGGGTAAATATAAGCCTAATTTACAAGATTCGCAATGTAGGAAGCTGCCCCTTTTGCATTAAAGTTAACTTGGCTTAGTTAAATCTTGTTTACCTTTTTATAAAAAATGCATTATTAGATTGAAAGGACGAGCAATCCATTTTTACTAATAGTGTTTACCTTTTTAAGCAAAGTGCATTATAAGTATAGCAGGCAAAAGCAAACACATTAATAGCTCAACTTAATAAAATACAAAACAGGTTATAGTTAATGTATGTTTCAGGTGCATACTTTAAATTTTGTGATTGTAAATAACAATAGCGGCTCACCCGTAGTCTATACAGGTGGCCGCTATCTTTTTGAGTATTCTTTACTCATTCAAACAAACCTTTTTTTTGCCTTAAAAAACAGGCTATGTTTGGGAGTATGTTATTAAGGTTTAATTAAATTTTTATTGACACCCTAAGTCGAACTGCGAATCCTGATCGTTATTAGGGAAACAATTACCCGAAGGCAATACATTTGGCACATAACGATTTAATTCTGGGTCCCGCAATCCATTTTCAATAAAATTGGCGATGTGTTCTATTTCGGTATCACTTAAATATAATTTTTGAAACTCGTTTGCCAATCTAAAATCGGGTACATTGGGGTTTTCTGCTACTGCTTCGTTTTTATATTCCACAATTTCTTTTATGCTTCTAAAAGACGAACCATGTCCATAAAAAGGAGAATCTTTTAGGTTGTATAATTGAGGCACTTTAAATTTAAACATGTCGGTAATTTTTCCTGTAAACCCGCCTCTTCCTAAATGGTCTTTCGCTTCAGCATCTACCAAAAAGGCATCTCCATAACTGCCCATGTGCAGGTCGTTCATTCCTAGGGCATAAAACTTCATTGAGTTTAATGCGGGTCCCGTGTGGCAGCTACCACATTGTCCTTTTCCAAAAAACAAAATTGCTCCTATTTTTTCACTTTCGCTCATGGCATCATGGTCGCCTTTTAACCATTTTTGAAAAGGTGCACGGTTGGCCATTAAAGTACGTTCGTAGGCGGCAATTGCCAAACCTGCGGTTTCTCTAGTAATGAGGTCGTCGTTGCCAGCAAGTTCTGGGAAAGCTTCATTAAAGAGGCTTACATATTCGGGATTAGTAGTTACGATACTATTTTCGATACCCATGCGATGTACTTTTAAACCTGCAATTGCCTGTATTTCAGTACCTTCGTAGCCTAGGTGATTGGTTTCCTTTGGCGTATCTGCTGTCCATTGGCTTTGTGTACCTTCGTTTAAATGTGTTCCGCCAAACTGCCCATTCCAAAGTTGGTTGGTTTGAAAAGCGGCATGCATGACCGATGGTGTTCTAAGCGGTTGTAAATCGGCATCTTCTACCTCGTAGCCAACCGCCAAGGTACGTCCTTCGCCTGTTACACCATAACCAGTTCCTCCTTCAGAAATACCTTGTGGCAAGCAGGCCTGAAATCCGCCTGGTGCGTGATGGCAACTTGCACAAGAATACTGCCCTTCACTTTCTGGTTTATTAGGATTTATGGCAATGCCCGTTTCGTGAAACAGCAATTGCCCTAATTTTACCTTTGCCGCATTTAGCGGATTACGTGGGTCTTGTGGAATAGCAGCAAAATCGTCGCTATTAGGTAAGATATATTCCGCAATACCATCGTTGGCTGCATTGTTATCGAGCTGTGTTATTAGCTCATCATCTAAGGAATTTACCGTTCCGGGTTCTTCCTGTTTACATGCGCTAAGAAATGTAGTAAACACAACAACTCCTAGTAGCACTTTCTCTAGTAAAGTAATACTCATTTTTTTCCCCTGTTTAAATATTAAATTGGTTGTTTGGCATGAAGGGTATGTAACCGTTAATAAAACTAGGTTTGAGTATCTGTGTAGTGATGCCTAATTTTACTGTTTTATAATCACATATATAATGCCATGCGCTTTTTTGTTCTAAAGTATGACTACACTCCTGCATTTGTTTATAATAGGGTATTTTCTGAGCAAAAAATACCCCCTATAAATAACTACTTATAATTGCTTCATTAACAATTAAATAGTACTTTTGCATTGGTTTTATTTATGCTAGTATCCTTGTTTAGAAACAGGTATTATGACCCTAAAATTAAAAAAATAAACTTGACCTAAAAAAAGCGCGTTTACTAGCATTTTGTAAGTATTTGGGCATACGCTATGACACTTTTTACCGTTATTACTACACCTTAATCAAGCTTTACTACACTTCTTATTATTTTTTTTCTCTCCAAGACCTTAAACATTCATCACATTATTTTAACTTTGCATTATGAGAATTTATACTTTTACAATATTATTTTTGTGTATGATTTGCTTAACCGCAACTGCACAACGTTTTGACGACTACAAGGCATTTAGTAGTGGTAAAGGAGATATTACCGCCGTAACCTACATGCCTAATGGCAACGCTTTTGCGAGTGGCAATAACCAAGGAATGATTTTGGTGCGAGATGCCGACTCTAATAATATTACCCACATTTTAAAAGGACATAAAGGGGAAATTACCTGCTTGGAATTTCATCCAGAAGGAAAACATTTAGTTAGCACAAGTAAGGATGGCACTTTAAAAATTTGGGATTTAGCCACCAAAAAAATAATACGAGAACTTAATGCCGAGCCTTCACATCATTTTTCTTTTGCTAATTTTAGTGTGGGTGGGTTTGCCATGCTGTATGGCGGCACTTCGGGTAAAGTAAAAATAACCCGTCCGTTACAAATAAATGGCGCATTGGCTAGAGAAGATGCTATTATTACTGATAAAGATCCTTTTAATGCTGCGGACTATAGCATGGAGGGGAATTTTTTAGTGGTTGCTTCTAAAAATAAGGTGAAGGTGCTGGAGTTTGCTAGTAAAAAAGTGTTAACCGAATTTAATGCCTGTAGCAATGGTATTACCGATATTAAATACAATGCCGATGGTTCGCAAATTGGCTGTTTGTGCAGCGATGGAACGCTAAAAATATTTGATGCCCAAAGTACCAAAGAATTGCAAAGTATAAAGGTTACTACTAGTGGCCCTAGTACCCAAATTGTTTTTTCACCAGATGGGAGATATTTAGCAACAGGCGATACCCAAAAGCGATTAAAGGTTTGGGATACTAGCACTTGGAAAATGATTAGCGACCTGCCTGGCCATCAAGGTGCTATACGGGCGGTTGATTTCGCACCTAATAGCCAGTTTATTATTACGGGCGGCAACGACCAAATGATTAAAATGTGGCAATGGAAAAAAACCTTTGAAAATACTGCCATTCCAGAAATGGTTACCCCCGAACCTGTTGCCCCTGCCCCTGCCGCACCTATTGCAACTACGCCCCCTCCTACTCCCGAACCAACACCCAAACCTGTTCCTGAGCCTCAAAAAGAGCCCTCTTTAGAAGATTTAAAATTAACCTACACCTCTCGTAACATTCCAGATTCGTTAGGAAACCGCAAAGTGCGTTCGGGTAAAAGAGCAATGGTAGGTAGCGAAGATGTTGAAATATGGGTGTGGGATAAAGAAATAGAAGATGGCGATACGATTTCTATTTATCTTAATGGCGAATGGCTGCTAAAAGAACATGCCCTTAAAAACAAAAAGAAAAAATTAAAAGTGCATATTAACCGAAATGCCGATAATTACTTTATTTTATATGCCCACAACGAAGGCACTAGACCGCCTAACACTGCTGCCCTTATTATTTTTGATGGCGAACGAAAAAGAGAAATTGGGATGAGTTCGGACATGAAAAAATGTGATGCAGTAAATTTTAAATTTACCGATTAATGGGTTGCATGGTTAAATTGTTGTATGGCTGTATGGCTGTATGGCTGAATTGTAAAGCAAGTGTTTTTTTGTCAATCCCCAATAAACATTATCAAACCATTAATCTCGAAGGTGTTGCAAAACGCTTTCGAGATTTTTTTTTTATGCCTTCTCCTTGGCAATACTCCGTTGAGTTTTTACTACTCCACGTTCATTTTTTATAAAAAAAATGAATGCCCGGTCCAGCCTCCCGGCTGGAGCGTAACGGGTTTCAAGCCTCTGGCTTGCGCCTAAAAATGCAAACTTATTTAATTGACTGTTTGGGATTTAACCGAACATCGGAATAAAAAAGCTCCTACAACTAACTAATTGAGTGTCAATAAGTATTTTTTATAAAATTCAACAGACTATTGCTTGGTGAAAGAAATAAAATAAATTAACGCTTTTTACTTACGATTTCCTATTCAAGCTTTTGATATTATTTTGGGTAAGCGTTTTTTTTTCTGCTAAATAATTAGTAATTTTCTATTTATTAGCACTACTCGAACTCCCCTAACATCCCCAATTTCCAAACAAAACATCCTAGTTTACTATACTAATAGGCCTCCTTATACACAGGTCTAAAGGGGAAAGGTACACAACAAACAACCATAATTTTAAAATAGAACTATGCAAACTATTTCAATTACAACTAAGTTAATCGTATTTACTTGGATACTTTTGAGCAGCCTTACTGTTGCTTTAGGTCAAGATATAACTTACGAAAACGAAGAACAAAAAGCAAAAGAACGACGAGCAATTGAAAAAAAGATGGAGAAGGTTCCGCTTGATATGGAAAGCCGTAATGAAATTGATGATATTCTTAACGATGATGGCAGCAAAAAGCTAAACATTCCATTAGAGCTTAAAGCTAGTATTGTTAGTCGCTATATATGGCGCGGACATTTACTAGCTGGTGCGCCTTGTATTCAGCCTTCTTTAGCTTATAAAGCGGAAAAAGAGTTGTTTAAGTTTGAAATAGGTGCTTGGGCTTCGCAAGCGTTTATTCCCAACGAAGGCACACAAGCCGACACCTACCTTAAATTTTCTTATGAACCTTTTAGCATTGCTTTTTACAATCGTTTTTTTCCTAACGATAGCACTAAGGTTACACAAGGAGCTACCAATGATTACCTCAATTTATTTAACTCGGGTTATTTTAAAACCGCACATATTTACGAACTACAAATTCGCTATGATGGTGTAAAAGGGTTTCCGCTACAAGGGATGGCAGCTTATAATTTTCATGGAGCTGATAATGAAAAAAGCGTTTATGTAGAGTTAAGCTATCCGCTTACCCGAAACCTACTGCTATACACAGGCGCAGGTAATGGCGTATACAGTTACGAATCTAATAGCAGCTATAGCAATAGGTTTGCTATTGTAAATATGGGTTTAAACTACACCCACCACATTCCTATTACCAATAAATTTAGCCTGCCTATTTTTGGCACTTTTGCCTTTAATCCTAACTTAGAAAAACCGCTAATTGCATTTGGTATTAGGATTGAATAATGGCGCAGAAATATGAGTTTAACACATAAAAAAAGGTTAAAAGTTTTGGAGTGTCCTAAAACTTTTAACCTTTTTTTATACGCCAAACTTAATCGCTAGTTAATGTACCATTCAACATCGTTCTATTCTATCACTAGTAAAAACCCTTTCGTTTACTGAGCGTAGTCGAAGTATTAAAAAGATGCATGGAAACTAATATTTTTGCTAGTTCAAAACCCGTTCACCTAATACTTCGACTACGCTCAGTAAACGGTGAACTATTAACTTCGATTTAAAATTTTAATGGTGAGCAGTAACAGTTTATGTTACTAAGGGTGTACACTTTTAAACGGTGCTGGCTGGCGTTTTACAATTTGTTCTTCTGTAGGAACAGGCGTAGGCGTAGTTGCTTTTTCCTGCCATTTTTCGTAAGCTGTTGACGCTTTAAAGTTTCGGTATTTACGGCCTTTTGCGTACCATTTTAAAGGTGCGTCACCTAGTTTAACTAGTAAATCAACCGCCTCTTCGTAGCGTGCTTGTTCAATCATAAAATCGGTATAATCTCGAAGTATTTGCTCGTTATTAGGCTCGCTTTTGTGGGCTGTTTCTAGTAGCATTTCGGCAGCATAAAGCTTATTAAAAGTAATGTAAATTTTAGCTTTAATCACCTTTAAATAAACATCACCACCAATGCTTGCATCTAGTTGGTCTACTTTGCTTAAAATGCCTTCTTTATCTTTGTTGGCAAAGGCATAATCAAACTGCATAAAATCAATAATCGGGTCGTTGGGGAAATAAGCTTTAAAATCGGCAATAGCTTCGTTATAAGTTGCGGTTCCTAACTGAAACCCAATATCTAGTTTCATGATTTGCACCATTTTATCGGCACGCAAACCTGCTGGTAAATTGTTTACCAAATCCCAAGCATCCTTAAATCCGCCCATACTTGCCAACTCATTTATTTCATTTATCACCTTCATATTTTTCAGTAATAAAGCATCAATGCCATTGGCATCGGTAAAACTCACTTCCTCCCCTTGTAAAGAAGAAATATAGAGTTTTTTAAGTGTTTCGCTAAAGGCTAAACCGCCCTGAAAAATTAAAAAGTCTTGAATGTACACATCGCCTTTTTTGTTGTAGGCTAATTGCAACTCGTGGTAATTAATGCCATCTTCGGCTAGTAAGCGAAACAAAGCAATAGCTGCTTTTTCATCTGCCGATTCGGTTAGGTGTAAGAGTGTGTAAGTGCCTTCTTTTTTTAGCGAATTTACAATTTCTTCGCCTGCATTAATTGCATCTTTCACACCTGCCTTAAAGGCGGTTTCATAAGCTTCGGGAGCTTTTACACTGCTAGTAATTTGTTTAAGGATAGGGGACAAATAGAAATGTTTGTTGAAAAAGCTTGTTTGCCTTTTACTAATACTGGTAGCTACTTCATTGGCAAAAACCTCAAAAGGACTTGGTGCTTCGACTGTTGCCTTTTCGGTTGCTATTGCAATTTCGTTGGAGTTGTTAGGTGCGGTAGTAGCATTATTTATACCAATTACGTCTTCTTTTTTATTAATAACTGTTGTTGTACTTTCGGCAGTTGCAGTAGTAGCATTACACTTTGCCTCTGACATCGCATCGGCAATAGAAGTTTTATAACTACTATTATTGGTACAGGCAGTACCCATTATCATTGCGCCTAAAAGTAACAACAGTACTATATTAGTACCTACTTTTTGCATGATTGAAGATAATTTATAGTAATAGAATTTGTTTGGTTAAAACACTAGGAAGTAGTAAAATAAAAATTGGCACTTCCTTGCTTGATTTAATTGGGTGCTAAAAATTGGGCGAGCGCAAAGATACAAATACACTTGACAAATTAATGACATTTCGCATTTTATTTTCTCATTTCTTGCATATTGAGAAAACAAACCGCACTTTTTTCTATAATGCCACTTTAAATCGGGATACATAAGGGCTTGTTTATCAGCAAGAAGCAAATAAAAAAAGTTCTCAAAGTGCTTGACTTCGAGAACTTTCCACATTTTGTACTTATTTATAGCTTGAATGAATAACGAAAGGGAGGGTATGATGCCCTGTTGATAACAAAAAGCTAACTAACCGACTCTGGCACATTGTTTTTCTTGAGGTGCTTGTCTAAAAAGCTTTCCATTGCTTCGTAAAACTCAAATTTGTTTTCTTGATTAGAAAAACCATGTCCTTCGTTTTCTTTTACCATATACAACACATCCACACCTCGTTTATTTAATGCCTCCACAATTTGGTCCGATTCGTTAATGTTTACCCTAGGGTCTTTAGCACCTTGGGCAACAAATAAAGGCACCTCAATTTTATCTACATGATATACGGGAGAAGTTGCGGTTAATTGTTCTTTGTCCTCTTCGGGATGTCCTACCATTTCGTGCATCATATCTAGTAAAGGTTTCCAGTATGGTGGAATGGTGTTCATAAAAGTAAAGAGGTTGGAAACGCCTACAAAATCAATTCCGCAGGCATATAAATTGGGGGTAAAGGCTAGGCCTGCAAGGGTAGCATAACCGCCATAACTACCGCCATAAATAGCCACTCGTTTGGCATCGGCAATCCCTTCTCCAATAAGCCATTTTACGCCGTCGGTAATATCGTCTTGCATTTTTAAGCCCCATTCTTTAAACGAAGCTTCCCAAAATTTTCGTCCGTAGCCCGTAGAACCTCTAAAATTGATTTGTAATACGGCATAGCCTCTATTGGCTAAAAACTGCACTTCGGGGTTAAAGCCCCACACATCTCGGTACCACGGTCCGCCATGCGGATTAACTACTACGGGCAGTTTTTCAGCTTTTACACCTTTAGGCAGCGTCAGGTATCCGTGCATGGTTAAGCCATCGCGCGATTGAAAAGTAATGGGTTTCATTTCTGCTAGGTTGGCTTCGTTTAGCCAAGGTTTTACATCGGCTAGTTTGTGTATTTTATCGCTAATGGTATCGTATAAATAATAAGTGCCGCTAGAACGGTCGTTAATGGTTACCACTAAATATTTTTCTTCATTTTTATCCCTTCCTGCTATAAAAATTTCATAATCCGACCCTAGTTTTTCTTCTAAGCGTTTTTGTACTCCTGCTAGTTCGTCATCAAAAAAATGCATTTCGGTTTTCCAAGTTGTATAATATACGCCTTGTATTTTTTTCTGTTTACGAGAACGTATTAAGTGTTCTACATCTACATCAGGATGACTAAAAATTTCTTCTAGTTCTTTTCCGTTTGCAATATCGTATTTTACAATTGCCTGCTTATCTCTGCCAATATTTGAGGAGGCGTAAAGGTGTTTGTTATCGTAAGTAAAGGCGATTGGATTTAAGGCATCCCGAAAATTGGTGGTAATAATGGTTCTAAAAGCTTCTTGTTCGTTATCGCGATATAATACGCTGGTATTTACGCCATCTGTTGTGGTAGCAATTCTAATTTTACCTTCTTGGTCGCTCACCCATGCCATTACATTTCCTGGGTTTTCTGCTTCTAGTTGCAAATCGCCAGTATGAATATTTAAGCGATACACATCAAAAACCTGTGGATCTCGTTTATTTAAACTCACCAAAATTTCCTTGTCGTTATCTCTTAAAGGATCAACTATGCTGGCTCTTACACCTTTAAAGGGGGTAAGGTCTTTGGTATGCCGTGTAATTAAATCAACGGAGTAAAGGTGAAAGTTTTCGTCTCCTTTATCGTCTTTTAAAAACAATAAAATAGTATTGGTTGCCCAAGTATACGATTGCAAACTACGGTCAGTTTCCCCAGTTACTCTTACGGCTTCCTGGTCTCCTATTTTCTGCACAAAAATGTTCATGCGGTTTTCGTAAGGAGCCATAAAAGCTACGTATTCACCATTAGGAGACAAGGCAAAATTTACCTTTTCAGAATTTCTAAAAAAATCTCTTAAAGGTATTTTGGGAACAAAGACGGAAGTATTCATAATATAAAAATTTATTTTAGCAATGGGTGTTTTTTTAGTAGTGTGTAGATGGTATTTGGTATTTTGACGGTTTCGCTTCGCTTCACCGCTGTAATAAAAATGTTACTTACTTTAAGGCAATTTTTAACGCCGTTTGCATTTTTTCTACATAATGAAATTTAACGCCTTTAATATAAGCTGGGTTAATTTCCAACACATCCTTTTCGTTGGCTTTACACAACATAACCTCCTTAATACCTGCTCGTTTGGCGGCTAGTATTTTTTCTTTAATTCCTCCTACGGGCAGCACTTTTCCTCTTAAAGTAATTTCGCCCGTCATGGCTAAATAGGGTTTTATTTTACGTTTGGTAAGTGCCGAAGTTAAAGCGGTTAAAATGGTAATGCCTGCCGAAGGGCCATCTTTAGGAATACCGCCTTCGGGAACGTGTAGGTGAATATTTTGTTCGGCAATAGATTTGGCATCTATTCCTAGTTCTTTAATATGCGCTTTAATGTAACTTAGTGCGGTTGTAGCCGATTCTTTCATTACATTTCCTAGGTTACCTGTTAGGGTTAAATTGCCTTTTCCTACACTTAAACTTGTTTCTAAAAATAAAATATCGCCCCCCGATGAAGTCCAAGCTAAACCTACGGCCACACCTGTAGGAATATCTTTTTGGTACATGTCTTTATCAAACTTTGCTGGCCCTAAAATTCGGCTTACATCTTCGGGTTTAATACTTGGCTGATACTCCTCCTCCAAGGCAACCGATTTAGCAACCGAACGCATTACCGAAGCAATATTTCGTTCTAATCCTCTTACGCCCGATTCGCGAGTATACTCATCAATAATTTTAACCAGCGTTTTTTTATTTAACTTAATATGCTTGGATGCTAAACCATGTTCCTTGCGTTGTTTGCTGATAAGATGCTTTTTAGCAATCTCCATTTTTTCTTCTACCGAGTAGCCACTTAATCGAATAATCTCCATTCTATCTCGCAAAGCAGGATGTAAACTATTTAAAGAATTAGCAGTAGCAATAAACATCACCTTCGATAAATCGTACTCTTGCTCTAAATAATTATCGTAGAAGCTGTGGTTTTGTTCGGGGTCTAACACTTCCAATAATGCGGAGGAAGGATCGCCTCTAAAATCGTTGCCTACCTTATCTATTTCATCTAAAATAAAAACAGGATTGGAGGTTTTTGCTTTTCGCAATGATTGAATGATGCGTCCAGGACGAGAACCAATATAAGTACGGCGGTGTCCTCTAATTTCCGACTCATCACGCACGCCTCCTAGCGACATACGGATGTATTTGCGTTGCAATGCCGCCGCAATAGAACGTCCTAAGGAAGTTTTACCAACACCTGGAGGTCCTACAAAACACAAAATGGGCGATTTCATATCGCCTTTTAATTTAAGTACGGCTAAATACTCTAATATTCGATTTTTAATTTTTTCTAATCCGTAGTGGTCTTTGTTGAGTACTTTTTGGGCTTCTTTAAGGTCAAAGCTGTCTTCGGTAAATTCGTTCCACGGTAAGTCCAACATCAACTCTAAATAATTAATCGACATGCCGTATTCAGGTGCAGCAGGATTAAGGCGTTTTAATTTTTTGAGTTCTTTTTCAAAAGCTTCCTTGGTGGTTTTGTTCCACTTTTTATCCTTTGCCCGTTTTTTGAGTTCTACTACATCTCCCCCTGCGTTATCGTCGCCTAATTCTTCTTGTATGGTTTTTATTTGTTGGTGCAAAAAGTAATTGCGCTGCTGCTGGTCCATATCGTTTCTCACTTTCGACTGAATTTGGTTTTTCAGTTCTAGCATTTGAAACTCGGTGTTCAACAATTCCAATACTTCCTCGGCACGCTTCCGCACATCGTCTAATTCTAAGAGGCGTTGCTTAGTAGCCATACCTACACTTAAATTAGACGAAATAAAATGCACTAAA
Organism: Bacteroidota bacterium; assembly: GCA_020630215.1. Classification (GTDB taxonomy): domain Bacteria; phylum Bacteroidota; class Bacteroidia; order Chitinophagales; family UBA2359; genus JAHDBT01. The sequence goes on along the minus strand of JAHDBT010000125.1, from coordinate 2,624 downwards.
AACGCTGGTTTATCAATATTTTTAAGTACAATATTGGCTTCGGCAGGAATGTTAGGCGACAGGCCTACAATTTGAGTTGCAATGTCTTTTAACGAAGCTACTAATGCTTCAAAGGGTTTATCCTTGGGCAGTTTATCGGCTAGTAAAACTTGTATATTGCCATAAAAAAACGGCTCTTCTTCAATCATATCCATTAACCGAAATCGCTCCCGTCCATGAATGATAACCGTGGTGCTACCATCGGGCATTTTTAGCATTTTTATAATACGTGCAATAGTGCCAACGGTATTTAAGTCTGCTACTGTTGGGTCTTCTGTTTCCTTTACTTTTTGAGAAACAACTCCTATTAGTTTATCATTCTCGTAAGCAGCTTTAATGGCTTTAACTGACTTGTCCCGTCCTACGGTAATAGGAATAACTACGCCAGGAAATAAAACGGTATTCCTTAAAGGAAGGATCGGCAATTTGTCGGGATAGTCAATGTCTCGATCTTTTTCATCATGGTCTTCTATGGATACAATTGGTAAAAACTCCACCTCCTCATCTACCAGAGCTAACACATTTAAATCATTGAACATATGGATATAATGGTTTGAGCGTTTTTTATTAATCTGTTACGGAAAGACTTGAATGCCCCTCTTTTTTTTATCGACATAATGGCAGTAAATGCCTTTTCTAAAGGTGCTTATAAATTGGTCAACTTCTATGCCAAAGCCAATTGTTTTTTTGTTTATAAGAAGCGACCCTACCTCTTAGCAAATTTAGTAAAAAATGTATTAAATTACTAATATATTTCCCTAAGTGCTTATCTTTTAACACTTAACAGACTAAGCAAAACCCTTATCCACTTATTCTTATTGGCTACTCCTTCCATTTAGAAAAAATATTTTTGCACTTTTTATTTTATGCTAAGATGACAAAAATGCAGTTTTAAGGCTGACAGTTTATGCTTGGAATCTTTTTGAATTTTGATGCTCGAAATTTGATTTTTTTTTTTATGCTGGCGATTGTTCCCACGAAGTTACACGGAGTTACACGAAGTTTTTTGGGCTTCGCCGCCTCCTTTTGCTAGTACTCTTGGAGATTTAAAGTTGATGTTTACCTAGTTTATTTCAGCGCATTTCACAATTACAATATGTTTGTTTTTTCATGCTGATAGTTCGTCGTTGCCCGTAGAGAAAATTCATGAATTTTCTCTACCACCTAACAACAAAACAATGCTTTAAAATTTAGAAAACATCCCTAATTTTTATTGTAAAAAATCGTGTTTATTTGGAATTGGAGACTTGACAATTGGTCATTAAAGATTGATGTTTATTTGAAAATTGGGATTTGATTATTGCTCATTAAAAAAAATGAGTACCTTGAAACAAAAATAATAAGCATGAACACAAACTTACAACTACATACCATTGATACTGGATTTTTTAAGCTTGATGGCGGTGCTATGTTTGGCGTTGTGCCTAGGAGTATTTGGCAAAAAATTAATTCGCCAGATGAGCGCAACTTATGTACTTGGGCAATGCGCTGTTTACTGGTAGAAAGCAAGGGTAGATTGGTGCTAATTGATACGGGACTTGGCAATAAACAAAGCGAAAAATTTTTTAGTTATATTGAACCACATGGTACTGATACGCTGCTAAACTCGCTGCAAAATAAAGGCTTTTCTCCTAGTGATATTACTGATGTACTCCTCACACATTTGCACTTCGACCATTGTGGCGGCGCAGTAAGCAAACTAGCAAATGGCGATTTAGTGCCTACTTTTCCTAATGCGACTTACTGGAGCAACGAGGCTCATTGGAACTGGGCAATGAATCCCAACGAGCGAGAAAAAGCGTCTTTTTTAAAAGAAAATTTTGTACCGATACAAGAACATGGTCAATTGCGATTTTTAACAGATGGGCAAGAATTGTTTAAAGGATTTAAGGTGCAGTTTGTGCATGGACATACCCACGCAATGATGCTCCCACATATTGCCTACAATGATACAACGCTTGTTTACTTAGCCGATTTAATTCCGTCGAGTGGGCACATTAAAATGCCTTATGTAATGGCTTATGATGTGCAACCCTTGGCAACCCTAGCAGAGAAATTCACCTACCTAAATGCGGCCGCCAATAACAAGCATATTTTGTTTTTTGAGCATGATCCACAAATTGCTTGTGCTACCGTAAAACATACCGAACGAGGTATTGCATTAGCAGCAACCTACCAATCTTTATCAATGTTATAGTTACGGCTTTTACCTGTTTTTTTACGTAATTTTTGTTGCACTTTTAGCTCCTCATTTTTAAGGGCTTCTAATAATCGGGCGGCTTCTTCTTTGGTTAAAGTACGGTTTTCTGGTACTTCTTGCATTTCCTGGTCTTCGCTAGGTTGTGATTGTTGGCCGTCCTTCTCTTCGTCTTTATTTTCTTCTCCTTTAGCAGCTTGTTCCTTTTTTTCTTCTTCTTCTTTTTTCTTTTCCTCTTCACTTTTTTGTTGCTGTTCTTCTTCTTCTTTCTTTTCCTGCTCGTCTTTTTCTTCTTGGCTCTGACCATCTTTCTTTTCTTGGTCTTTTTGTTCTTGATCTTGTTGCTGCTGCTCTTTTTTATCCTGATTTTCTTGTTGCTCCTGATTTT
>JAHDBT010000740.1 GCA_020630215.1 Bacteroidota bacterium | reverse complement strand
CCCGATTTAACCATCGACTATTTCCTTATCCACCTCATTAACGATTGCGGTAAAGCCATACAGTTTACGTACGAAATGTGGATTAAGAATTACCGCTATTTCGATTTCTCCAAAACCTGCGCCAGCAACGAAACCCTCATCCTCAACGATTTAAAATACGACCAACTGAATGATTCGCCCGAATTTAAATTTACTTGTACCTACCACAACAAGGAAAGTGGGCAAAAAGTAAAACACGAAAAAACAGTACGCCCAAGAGCTAAAATGTTGCGGAAAGACCCCGTTTATTCTGGAAAAGTAGATGGCAATATTTATAAATGGGAATTGGTGAATCAACTATTGCCAAATTCCAAAAAGAAAACGGATAAGGCGAAATTGGAGGGTAATGCAGCCAAAAAAATAGAAGACAAGCTGTTAAAAGAAGAGTGGGCACCATTAGTAGCCGCCGAAAAGGAAAAAAACAAAAGAACGATCAATGATACAATTCGAGTAATAGACTTGCACATCGAAAAACTATTGAAAGACTATAAGCACCTCCCCAAAAAGGAAATGTTGCGTAGACAAATTGACCATTTTTCCAAAAACCTAGAAGAAGCTATTGAAAAAGAAGAAGCCAATATGGTTGTTATTCATGGAGTGGGTAAAGGAAGATTGAAAAACGAAATTTTTAAAGTACTAAGAGAATATTATGAAGTACGTACCTTTAGAAATGATTACAATCCGCTTTATGGATATGGAGCTACGGAGATATTTTTTGAGTATGAAGAGGAAGGGGATGATTTTTGATTCTGGCAATATTATTTTTTAACAGCGGCAGAACCATTTAGCCATTTTAACCGTTAAATAGGGGTAGTTAATGAAAAAAAAATAAAACAAAAAAAACGCAAGCTGTTCTATCGCCATGCTGTAGTCAGTATGGAGGAAAGTCCGGACAGCACAGAGCACCGCACCACCTAACAGGTGGGGTTTGGTTGAAAAACCAAAAACAGCCAGTGCCACAGAAAATTACCACCTCTTTAGGGAGGTAAGGGTGAAAACGTAGGTAATCGCCTACGGTCTGATAAGGAGACTTATCGGAAGGGTAAACCTTGTGGGTTGAAAGTCCGAATACACCAGCACTTTGCTTTGGCAAATGAGGGTTGCTCGCCCAATAGCTGGGGGGTAGGGCGTTGGAGTTGTTAAGCAATTAACCGCCTAGATAAATGATAGAAAACGGGTCTTGTTAATTTATTAACCCGATCTGTTCACAGAATCCGGCTTATAGGCTTGCGTTTTATATTATAAAGCTCCTAGTATTTATTTACTAGGAGCTTTTGTTATTGCTAGTTGCACTAGCAGTTCAATTCGTTATTTAAAATTTAGAATCGAGCATTTAAAATTTTACCTGCTAATGTATAGAATTTTGATTCTTGATATTTGAAATAGGAGTTTTGATTTTTTACCTGCTATACTAATCAAAATTGCTTACCTTTAAGGCCGTTATTAAGCAGCCATTCTCTAAGTTAAAACAACCATCAAATGCATTTACAAAAATACACTTTAATACTGTTCATTCTTGTTGGTGTTGGCATCCTTTTTAGCAATACACTACAAGCACAAAGCAAAAACAAACTGCCTGTTGGCGATACCATCATTACGCCCAACCCTAAACAAAAAGGATTGGAACATTGGCTAATTAGAGATAGAGCCAAACGCCCTGCCGAGCTAGGAAATATGCTAAAAGGTAAAAAAGAAGGACAATGGTTTACCCTACATCCTAAAGACAGCCTACTACAAAGCATTACCATTTACAAAGAGGGACTTAAACAAGGTGCTGCCCTAACCTTTGATAAACAAATGCGCCTAACCACAGAAGAAAATTATGTAGACGACCAACTGCATGGGGTACGCCGTACTTTTAAACATGGAAAAACTACCCTCATCGAAAATTACGATAAAGGCATACTAGATGGATGGCAGTACAAGTACTATGCACAAGGCGGCAAACTAGAACAAGAAACCTTTTTTAAACAAGGAGAAAAAGACGGCATCGCCAAATGGTATTACGATAACGAACAATTACTTACCCAATACAACTATAAAAATGGCGTGATTGATGGCGAAGTAAAATCGTATTACAAAAGCGGAGCAATTAAAAGTGAGGTGCTATATAAAAACAACAATATGGAAGGCAGCTACAAAAAATACCACGAAAACGGACAAGTAAAAGCCGAAGGGAAATACAAAAAAGGTAAAAAAGACGGTGCTTGGAAGGAATATGACGAAGTAGGTAAAGCACTAAAAACTAAACAGTACAAAGAGGGGGAGTTGAAGAAATAGTTGTTTTAGAGAAGAACTGTCATTGTGTCTGTGCGTGTCAAAAAGAAATAACTAAATTACAAGTACCAAGTACCAAGTACCAAGTACCAA
>JAHDBT010000124.1 GCA_020630215.1 Bacteroidota bacterium | reverse complement strand
CAGTAGTCAGAACGTTCGCTGACGCTCTCTGTCAGATCGCTGCGCTGTCAGTTTTATATGCTGACGTGTTTTTTAGTAGTCAGTTTTTATACCAATGTGTGTTTATTGGTCAATTGACGTATGTGGATGGTACTTTAAAACTTTTTTTTCGCTAGAAAAAAACATCCAAAAAATCCATACATCCAGCCCATCCAAATTCAGACAATTACATCAGCAGGAAAAAATCAAAAATCAAATTTCAAGAATCAAAAATCAAAAATCAAACCTCCTTCTCTCCACATATAAAAAATTACAAATTCTCGATTTTAAATTTTAAATCTTAAATGATTCCCCTTTATGCCCTAGGAGTTACCGTTCTTTGTTCAATACGTTTTTCGTAATCTGTTCCTTGAAAAATGCGTTGTACAAAAATACCTGGGGTATGAATTTCATTAGGATTTAATTCTCCGTCGGGTACTAGGTGTTCTACTTCTGCGATGGTTATTTTACCAGCCATTGCCATCATTGGATTAAAGTTGCGAGCTGTTGCTTTAAAAATCAGGTTGCCAGAATGGTCGCCTTTCCAAGCTTTTACAATGGCAAAATCGGCGTGCAGTGCATGTTCTAAAATGCAGGGGCGGCCGTTAAAATCTCGCACTTCTTTTCCTTCGGCAACTTCGGTTCCGTAGCCCGTAGCGGTGTAAAAGGCGGGTATGCCTGCACCGCCTGCTCGTATGCGTTCGGCAAGGGAGCCTTGCGGTACTAGGTCGATGGCTAATTCGCCTGCTAGTACTTGCCGTTCAAACTCGGCATTTTCGCCTACGTAGCTCGAAATCATTTTTTTGATTTGGCGCGTTTGTAGTAAAAAGCCCAATCCAAAATCGTCTACCCCTGCATTGTTAGAAATACAGGTTAGGTTATTGATTCCTAAACGTACCAATGCAGCAATACAATTTTCGGGGATGCCACACAAACCAAATCCTCCTAGCATTAGGGTTGCCCCGCTAGAAATATCGTGTACGGCTGCGTCGGCATTTGCAACTATTTTTTTGCTCATATTATTATTGATAAAAAAGATGCTTAATTTTGAGAGGGTAAAAATAGATTATCTTGGGGAGATTTCAAAGCTGGGAAACATTAATTTAGAATTGGCAACTAAAATCCAATAAATTATGAATGATATTTTAGATTTTGAGGAGGAGAAAGCACCAAAAAATAACAGCAGTTACCATTCGAGTGAAGCCTACGCTTCTCTAAAAATTACGGTTACGCTTATTTTTTCTATATTCATAGCTCATACAGTAGCAGAAGCAGGTATCGAAAAAATGTTACTTACCACATTATATCTTTTGGTGATAGTGGTGAATGCTTATGGAGTTATTCATGGGATTCAAAGCATGTTGCATAAAGAAATTGATGTGCGGAAAAAATGGAATCCATTTATAGCCAATATCAATATGTTTATTATAAATTTATTTGTGCTATATGTAATCATGAGCTAAAAAATTATTCTTACCTCCTCCTCCTTTTTCTTCTATTTTTCTCGTAAGATGTCACATAAGCCAAATCCTCCTAGCATAAGGGTTGTTCCGCCACAAATATCGTGTACGGCTGCGTCGGCATTTGCAACTATTTTTTTGTCAACAATACATAATCATAAAAAATACACTTAATTTTAAGCGGTTAAAAATAGCTTATCTTGGAGAGCTTTCAAAGCTGGGAAACATTAACCCTCTTGCTCCCTTGTCAAAGGCTTCAACGTTTCATAATCCCCCTCCGCAAACAATCGAATAATACGATGTAATTCTGCGTGGCTAATATTTGCCCTAAAATTATGCACTCTTTTTTTAGTACGGTACAAACCCCATAACAAACGGACGGGTTCTGTGTAGTCAAAAAACAAATCGAATTGTTTGTAGTTTTCCATAAAAATATGGATGGTTTTATCGCTGTCCTTATGTCCTAAAATAAAGCCTGGCGGGCAAGCATCCTCGAACACTTCTTCTTCCTCCTCTTCTACTTCTTCACTAGCTGGGGCTACTCCTTGCTCCTCGTCCTTTGCTTCCTCTTTTGCTTGTTTTTTTTCTTCCGCAGCAGCTACATTTTTCTCGTGGTATTGTTCCCATTCTCCTTCCCAACCAAAGGCATCAAAGGCATCAATTACCTCCTCTACTGTATAATCCCAAAATTCTTCTGTAGAAAAATCGCTTACTTGTATCGTTAGTCTCATAAATAATAATTATTTTTGTAAACACATTTCCTTATCCTTTAGTGAAATGAAAAAAATAAACTCCACCAAAGTGTGCGATTGTTTTTTCCAAGGTATGAACGAACGGTTTTTACGCAGTAAAATAAATATCCTTTTGGATATTTAAGTGTAGAGAACCGCTTGCGGATAAAATAAGCACAGAGCTATTACGAGCATTTGCAACGCCGCATTGGAAAAAAGAATAATCAAAGTGGTAGAGTTTATTTTTCCTCATTCACTTAGCAAATAGGCATTTCATTTTTTGCAAAACAAGTAGCACCCACTTTCATAGGCAGTTGTTTATCAATAGCTTACAGTTTTATCAACTTCTATAACAAACCAAAATAGCACTCTAACTTGCTTAAAATGCAATTGTTTTACCCACCTTTTACAAGTAGCTTGCAAACGAGTGCTATTGCCATACGCTGGAAAAAGGGCTAAAATGTACTTTTTAAATTCGTTTTTTAGCCAGATCTTCGCTTCGCAATACTTTCTTTACTAGAACAAATATCCGAATAATATAAAAACAAAAGAGTAAAACTATGAAAAAATTGTTTACTTATTTACTATCCCTTAGCATTTTAGGTTGCTTTTCGATAGCAAGCTTTGCACAATGCAACATTAGCAATGTATACGCAGAAGCACATGCCTGCGAAAGCAACGGTACTTTTTATGTAGATGTTGAATTTGATGTGACTGGCACATCAAGTAACACGTTCCAAATTTTAGGAAACGGCAATAACTATGGCACCTTTACCTATGGACAAACGTTTTATACCGTTGGTCCAATTGCTGGCAACGGTACCACGTTGTACGAGTTTTTAATTCAAGATGGTGGCGATTCAAGTTGTTTTGATTTTTACGAATTTGTAGAACCGATTATTTGCGAGCCTTGCCAAATTAATGAGTTTTGGGTAGAGGTGTATGATTGTAATGGAGATGGAAACGCCGCTGTAGATTTAGGTTTTACCTACAGCAATGTAGGAAATATTGGTTTCGATTTATTCCTAGATGGCGTATTTCACAGTTTCCAAACTACCTACCCTAATCCATATATTACCATCGACAACTTTTTGCCTGGCGATGGACAAGCGCACGTTATCAGCATTAACGATAACGACAATCCTAATTGTGCAGCCGTTTATACGGTTATTGCTCCCGACTGTTCTACCCCAGCATGTGGCATTGGTGCAGTAAATGCTGATTTTATTGAATGTGCTACTGATGGCACTTTCCTAGTAGGCATCAACTTTGAACATGTAAATACTAGTGGCAGTTTTACCGTGCAAGGAAACGGTATGAATCATGGCACGTACAACTACAGCAGCCTCCCTATTTTTATTGATGGATTGGCTGGCGATGGCTCCACACTGTACGAGTTTGTAATTATTGATAGCGAAGACCCAAACTGTAGCAACTGGGGCGGTTTTGTAGAACCAATTACTTGTTCGTCTGCCGAATGTGTGATTAACGAAGTATGGATAGAAACAGATGCATCTTTGTGTGATGCAAACGGAATGTTTGATGCTTATATTGGTTTTAATATTGTTAACGGATTAGGCGGTTTTGACTTACAGGTAAACAATATGTTCCATAGTTATCACTCCTCCTACCCTACTAGCTCAGGTCTTTTAATTGAAGATATTGCACTAGGAAATGGCGAACCTGTTGTGCTAACTATTAACGATAACGACAATCCAAACTGCGCAACGGCTTATACTTTTATTGCGCCTAATTGCTCAACTGGCGAATGCGAAATTGGGGCTATTACTGCCACCATTTTAGACTGTAATAATAACAATGGAAACTTCGCTGTAAGTCTTGACTTTGAATCTGCTAATACTAGCGGCAGCTTTAGTGTACATGGAAACGGTAATAATTACGGTACTTGGAGTTACAACAGTTTACCCATTATTATTGATGGATTAGCTGGTGATGGCAATACGGTTTATGAATTTGTAATTAATGACAACGACTTCCCAAATTGCGTGAGTAACTACACAACCGTTACTGCTCCTAACTGCGAAGGTAGCGAATGTGTAATTAACGAAATATGGATAGAAACGGATGCTTCTTTATGCGATGCCAATGGCATGTTTGATGCTTATATTGGTTTTAATATTACTAACGGATTAGGCGGTTTTGATTTACACGTAAATGGTGTTTTTCATAGTTATCACTCTTCTTATCCTGCTGGCGGCGGCTTGCTTGTTGAAGATATTGCACAAGGAAATGGACAAACAATAGTGCTAACTATTAACGATAACGACCATCCAAGCTGTGTAGCAGATTTTTCTTTTATTGCGCCTAACTGCTCAACTGGCGAATGTGTAATTAACGAAATATGGATAGAAACAGATGCGTCTTTATGTGATGCCAATGGGATGTTTGATGCCTATATTGGTTTTAATATTGTTAACGGATTAGGTGGTTTTGATTTACACGTAAATGGCGTTTTTCATAGTTATCACTCTTCTTATCCTGCTGGCGGCGGCTTGCTTGTTGAAGATATTGCACAAGGAAATGGACAAACAATAGTGCTAACTATTAACGATAACGACCATCCAAGCTGTGTAGCAGATTTTTCTTTTATTGCGCCTAATTGTAACACGATTCCCGAATGCGATATTAACGAATTGGTCTTATCAACCGATTGTAATTCGGATGGTAACTTTGTAGTAGTTTTAGATTTCAATGTGGTAAATCCTACCTCCGCTACCTTTATTGTGGGTGCAGCTGGTGGAGGCGAAACTTATAGTTATACCGATTTACCCCTAGTACTAGGCCCTTACAATGGCGATGGCTCAACGGTTTTAGGTTTTGAAGTGTTTGATACCGAAAGCGTAAATTGTGCCGCTTATACACAGCTCACCTCTCCTTATTGCGAAGGTAATAATGCCTGCTATATTAGCGATGTACAAGCCGAAGCTTATGCTTGTGATGCCAATGGTAATTTTTTAGTAGACATTTGGTTTAACAGCAACGATGTAGGTACTGGATTTCAGATTGTAGGAAATGGACAAAATTATGGTTCTTTTGACTATGGCGAAAATTATTACACCATTGGCCCATTAGTTGGCAATGGCATGGTTTACGAATTTGGCGTGCAGGATTTAGACCATCCTAATTGTGGCAGCTTTACAGAAATAACCGCCCCTAACTGCACTAGCAATGGCGATTGCAATATCAACGAAGTATGGATAGAAACCGATGTTTCTGCATGTGATAACAATGGACTATTTGGTGCTTATATTGGCTTTAATATTAGCAACGGATTAGGCAGCGGCTTTGATTTATTTGTCAACAACACCTTCCACAGTTACCACAACTCCTACCCTACTGGCGGCGGTTTATTTATAGAAGCTATTGCCCTAGGAAATGGAGAACCTGTTGTATTAACGATTATAGACAATGACAATCCAAACTGTGTAAATAATTATACCTTTATTGCTCCCAATTGCGAATCGACTCCCGAACCTGATTGCGACATTACTTATATGATTGCCGAAGCACACGATTGCAATGGCGACGATGTATTTTATGTAGATATTGAATTTGGAATTGTTAACCCTGGCAACGATGGATTTCAAATTGTGGGCAATGGCACCAACTATGGTACTTTTGGTTATGGCGAAACGTTTTACACTGTTGGCCCAATAGCAGCAAATGGCAGTATTTACGAATTTGGTATTCAAGATCTCAACCATCCTAACTGTACGGCTTGGACAGGCTTACAAGCTCCAAATTGTATTCCTAGCACCGAATGTGCGATTACCAATTTATTTGCCGAAGCCTGGGAATGTAATGCTGATGGCACTTTTAATATCGACTTAGGATTTGGCTATGTAGGCATTACCAACAACTTTTTTGATGTGACCATTAATGGCAATAACCAAGGCTATTACGAATATTCTAATGCGGGTTATATTACCATCGAAAACTTTGCCGTAGGCGATGGCAGCACTTTAGTAATTGGCGTAAACGATAATGACAATCCTAATTGTGCAGCCGTTTTCACCCTAGAGGCTCCCGACTGTACCGTTGGCACAAGCGATTGTGTAATTGGCAACATTACCGCCGTAGCATCTGATTGCGGTGAAGACGATACCTTTAGCATTAGCCTAGATTTTGATGCCATTAATAGCGGCAGCAGCTTTACTGTACAAGGCAATGGCAACAACTATGGCTCTTTTAGTTATAGCAGTTTACCTATAACCATTGATGGGTTTGAAGGCAATGGCTTAAATGTTTACGAGTTGGTAATTAACGATGGCGACAATCCAAACTGCTCTGGTAACTACACCGTTATTACTGCACAAGATTGTTTTCTAGCAGTAGAATTACGGGTATTTTTAGAAGGAGCCTACGACGAATCGACAGGTGCAATGAGAACGACCTTAAAAGACAATGGCGTACTCTCTACTACCCAACCTTTCGACCGTGCACCCTGGGGATACTCAGGAACAGAATCGGTAGCCGACGTAAGCAGTTTCCCTGCCACAACCGTAGATTGGGTGCTAGTAAGTGTACACGACCCGAACGACAATTACAGCATTTTAGAAGAACGGGCAGGTTTATTACTTAGCAATGGCGATGTAGTAGATGCAGATGGTTCTGGTACAGGTGTGAAGTTCCAAAACATTAGCAGAGGTGGTTATTATATTTCTGTAAAAAGCAGAAACCATATTGGCATATTAAGTCCAAATGCAGTAGCCCTACCCGACCCTAACCCCTACAATTTTACCGATGCAAGTAATGTAATGGGTACTTTTACTCAAGTAAGCAACTTTGGCAATGTTGCCGCCTGTAAAGCTGGCGATTTTGACAGCAATGGCGTAATTACCGTTGACGACTTCAACTATTACTTATGGCAAAGTGCCGCCGTAAACACCTACTTAGATAGCGATTGTAACATGGACGGCAATGTAAGCATTAACGATTTTAACCAATACCGCAGCAATGTGAGTTCGGTGGGGATGCCGCAGCTTAGGTATTAAGTTGGTAGATGGTATTGGGTATTGGGTATTTGGTATTTGGTATTTGGTATTTGGTATTTGGTATTTGGTATTTAAGCAACTTCGCTGCATTTAAAGGCATTAAATAAAAAAGTTTCTTGTTGTAACAGGTAGCAAGTAGAGAAAAACGATTTAGTAACGCATAAAAAATAAATCCGTCATTTCTACTTGATCTTTTGCACTTATCCTGCGTTGCAAATACTCGCCGTAGCTTAGGCTATGGCTGCGTTTTGCGCCTTGTCTAAGCACAAAACCTCTACGTACAAATTGTCGGATTTATTTTTTAAACGTTACTTAATTAAAATTATAGACCGCTAGTGATTTATTGCTAGGGGTCTTTTTTTTTTGAGTTGTTACTCACTACTTACCCTCCCTTTTTTAAACATCTACCATCCTGTTCTATTAAAAAGCAAATACTTCCCAACACCTTCTCCCTCTAAAAATAAATTAATTCGACGCTGAATACGAACAAAGAACTTCCACAAAAAAAGGCAAATTAAATGTAGCTACATTTAATTTGCCTTTAATAATTATTGCCAACTAAAAAGAAAATTCTTCTCCTCTATTCTTTCACTAATTTTACAACCGTTCCATCTGTTTCACTATCTAAACGGCAATAGTACATGCCGCTTGCTAAATGTGCTACGGGTACTTTAATTTCGTTTTGGGTAGGTGTTACGGCTTGGATGTGTACTAACTTACCATCCATTTGGTAAATGCTAATGCTGCTTAATTGATGTGCTGTTGTGGTAGTGCCTGCTAGGGTAATTACCAAGGTTTCTTGCATTGGGTTTGGGTAGGCTTTCCATTCGCTGAGGGCAATTAGGGTGGTTCCGTTAGGTTGGCATAAACCAACATCGTCTGAGCAAACTAGGTCGAAACTGCTTGCTGTTAAGTCTGTATTGTTGCCAATGTTGGTGGTGCCATTGCCACATCTCACCAATAATTCGGGAGGAATACAACCCGACAAATTATTGTCATTTAAACCCAAATACGCATCCAAGGCAATGTTTGCTAAACTAGCAGGAATGTCTCCTGTTAAGGCATTGTAGCCTAAATCTAATTCGCCTACATTTTCCAAATTTCCTAAACTTTCAGGAATCGCACCACTAAAATCGTTTTCCGATAATTCTAGTAAAGTAAGGTTTACTAAATTGCCCAAACTTTCGGGAATTGGGCCGTTAAAATTGGCGGCGGGTGCAAAAATGCGGGTTAAATTGGTGAGGTTACCAATGCTTTCGGGCAATGGGCTTGCAAAATCACTATGACCCAAATCTAAATCTTCTAAATTAGTAAGATTGCCAATTTCTGTAGGTATAGGGCCTACAAAATCGTTCCAGCCAATGCGTAAATCGGTGAGGTTGCTAAGATTCCCTATTTCTACAGGAATAGTGCCTGTTAAATCCCAATAGCTAAGGTCTAAGGTTGCTAACATTTCTAGTTCGCCAATTTCGGGTGGCAAAGTACCTGGTCCGCCTACCGAACCCATGAGCAAACGTTTTACTCGATTATTTATATCGCAAATAACATAATCCCAAGCACAAACATCGCAGTCGGTACCTGCTGCGCCATCTTCCCAACCGTTGTTAAAAGCCCAATTTGGACCATCGGTAGCATTGTACAAAGCAACTAAGGCATTGTAATCGGGGTGTGTGCATTGTGCTTGTAATGTGCTGCTTGCTTGGAAAATAAACAAACCTAATAGGGTGTAAAAAAATGACTTCATATTTTTTTAGTTTTCAAAGTGATGAATGAAATTTAGTAAAAGTTCTACTTTTGTAAAAGGTATTTATTCCTAGTACAACTTTTAAAGCACAAAAATAGTACAAAGAATAGCATTCCTAGTACATTAACTACCAAAGCTTGAATAGCAATCCTAATAAAAAAGCCCAATAAGTTGATAATCATATCAACTTATTGGGCTTACGGATGTACTTTCGTCTTTCTACAAAAGTACCTTCTACCAAAACCTACTTCGCCACCATAAATTTACGAGAAATTGATTCTCCATCTATAGTAAGTTGCAATAAATATAAACCTGCATTTAGGTTTTGCACAGGTACTTGCAAGGCTTGGTTACCAGCTTGCGGAGCTTGTGTTTGTTGCTGTAACAATTGTCCAGTACTGTTGTATATGCTCAATGTTACTTGGCTTGTTTTTCCTAAAAAATACTGTACATTTAAAGTAGGTTCGTTTATCAACACATTAGGATATACGTTTAGGCTATTCACATCTAAATCTTCTATTCCTACATTACTATCGGTAATTTCAAAACTTACGGCAATAGAGCAACCTCGGCTGTCGGTAATAAGCACCTCTAAAGGAAAAGCAATATTTGGCAATCCTGTAACGCTGTTACTTAGTGTTGTGCCTGTTGGCCATGCATAGGTATAGGGTGGCACGCCTCCGTTAACCGTTGCCGTTGCAGAACTAAGTTCTACATCAACGGTTGCTGCTAGTTCACTTGGCTCTTCTAAATTAAAGCTTTGTACAATACGTCCATCATTGGCATCTGTAATGGTAACGGTATATGCGCCAGGAGGCAAGTTTTGTAAAAGCCCTGTAGAAGCTCCATTGCTCCATTCGTATTCGTACGGTTCTTCGCCGCCAGAGGCTGTTAAGGCAATTAAACCATCTTCTTCACCATTACAGGAAATATCACTTACATTAATATTAAGCCCTATCATAGTAAAATTATAGGTAGCAGTACAACCATTGGCATCTGTTACTTGTAAACTGTTGGGTCCATTTTCTAAACTTGTAGCAGTTGGGGTTGTTTCTCCATTGCTCCATTCGTAGGTAAAAGGTAAACTTCCGCCACTTATTGTTGCAGTTGCCAAATCAACACTCTCCTGTACTGCTTCCACTTCTAAAACAAGCGGGTCGGGTACAAAAACATTAATTTCGTTCGTATTGCCTGCATTATCTGTTACGGTTACCACATGCATCCCTGCATCTGCATTGCTAACAGTAGTAGTTGTATTACCATCTTCCCATTCATATTCGTAAGGTTCTTCGCCGCCACTTACTTCAATCGTAAAAACACCATCTTCTTCCCCGTTACAGCTAGGCGTTTCCATAGATAGGCTGCTCAAATAAATACCTTCTTGCGAACCTGTTTTAAAAAAAGTATTTACTCGCTCTGTACAAGTATTTCCATTAGATAAAGCTTGTATCCTAATAAAATAATCTACATTAGGTTCCAAATCAGTTGCTATATAAAAAGTATCAGTCACATAAGTTTCAATATCCGTTCCTCCCGATACATTGTATTGCAGTACTTGTAAATAATACTCATCTGCATTTGCAGCCGTTTTCCAAGTAATTAAGACTTCATCAACAGGCACATTTTCGGAGGCATTGGTAGGATGGAAAACCGTTGTTTCGCCAATAGGAGCAGTATTCATTTCTGGCCAGCCTAGTAATTCAGAGCGTTGCGAATACAAGTTGGCTATCATTGCTCCTTGTTGTTCTGGGCTAAATCTTGTTGCACATCCATCTCTACTGTACGACATATAATAAGTATGGTCTGGTGTAAATGTTTCTCCATTAGGGTCTTCTAAAACGGAACTATACGGGCAGCCCCAACGATAAGAAATATAATCTGGAGGAGTATCACAAAAGCCATCGCCAGTAAAACTACAGTTAGAGCCATCTACTTTTTCCCATTGCGACGAACTTGGTCCACCTGTTAAAGCAAAGGAATTAGAATTGTTGTCGTATTCATAAGCATCTTCCCAACCAAAAAAAGTGTGTGGCAAACCAAAGAAGTGTCCTAGCTCATGTGCAAAGGTGCTAGAACCTTCTCCTGAACAAGACTTAGCAAGGGCAACCCCATTATTTCCAGGACTAAAATACCCACAGTTTCCTGCTGGGTCGTCTACAATATACACATTAACGGCTTCGTACTCATTGTTTAAGTTCATCATAGTACCTCCATCCCAGAAATCGTGCACATAAAAATCGGTATTATAGATGTAATTGAAGTCTTCATAAATAAAGAACTGCATTCCAGAATCAGAAAAATCGTCGTTTAGTTCGCATAAAACTCGAAATACTTCCGTAACTGGATAAAAGCCTGTACCCTCATCGGTACCAACAATATGAAACAGAATAGGCACATAATCAATCTGTTCTTCATCGTCTCTATACTCAATAGGATTCGCTTGATAGGCTCTAAGCCATTCTTTCTGTTCTTGGCTCATTTTGGTTCCACAAGGAGCTAATTCTTGTGCTTGCAATGAGAACGCAACCATGCATAAGGATAAAAGTAAAAGTGGTAATTTTTTCATTTGTAATATTGGTTTATTTTTTTGCCATAAATATACGATAGTATAATAAATTTTGCCTGTCGTTTGTTCTACTTATTACGAATAATAGAAAAACCGTGACAATTTCTGCTTACAAGCGTATAAAATCGGCATGGTTTTCCCATCTTAAATAAAAAATATTTAATAACTGATTGGAAATAACTAAGCATTAGAAATGAATCTATTCCTTATATTTAAAATTAGCAAGTATTTAAAGTTTTGATTTTAAGATTATTTTGGGGTACTTGTTCCTAAATAAAGTATAAAATATTCCTCACAAAAAATTAAACTCATTAAAAAAGCGTACCTTTGCAGCCGCTTTGAGGGTAGAGTTACTTTTTATGCCGTAAAAAGCATTACACAATCACGAATTTTCAAAAATAAAATGGATAATAAACAGCTTAGAAACATCGCCATTATTGCTCACGTAGATCATGGTAAAACTACATTGGTAGATAAAATTCTACATCAATGTCAACTATTTTCTGAGAGAGAAGATACAGGCGATTTAATCTTAGATAATAACGATTTAGAACGAGAAAGAGGTATCACCATTTTGTCTAAAAATGTGTCGGTAAACTACAAAGGCGTTAAAATTAATATTATCGACACGCCTGGTCACGCCGATTTTGGTGGCGAGGTAGAACGTGTGTTAAACATGGCCGATGGTGTGCTTTTACTAGTTGATGCTTTTGAAGGCCCGATGCCACAAACTCGCTATGTATTATCGAAAGCTATTGCTTTAGGACTAAAGCCTATTTTGGTTGTTAATAAAGTAGATAAAGATAATTGTCGCCCCGACGAAGTGCAAGAAGCCGTTTTTGATTTGATGTTTAACTTAGATGCTTCGGAAGACCAATTGGATTTTGTAACCGTTTTTGGTTCGGCTAAAAATGGATGGATGAGTAATGACTGGCAAAAACCTACGGAAGATATTACCATATTGCTAGAAAAAATTATTCACTGCATTCCTACTCCCGAAATAAAAGAAGGAACGGTGCAAATGCAAATTACCTCTATTGATTTTTCTGCTTACGTAGGGCGTATTGCTGTGGGCAGGGTTACCAGAGGTAGCTTAAAAGTTGGACAGCAGGTATCTTTAGTAAAACGAGATGGCAAAATAGAAAAAACAAAAGTAAAGGAGTTGTATACTTTTGAAGGACTAGGTAAACAAAAAGCCGAACTGGTAACTTGTGGCGATTTGTGTGCTTTAACAGGTATTGATGGTTTTGAAATTGGTGATACGGTTGCCGATTTAGAAGCACCAGAAGCACTACCGCCTATTAAAATAGACGAGCCAACGATGAGCATGTTGTTTGTAGCAAACAACTCGCCATTTTTTGGCAAAGAAGGAAAATATGTTACCTCTAGGCATTTAAGAGATCGTTTGTTTAAAGAGCTAGAAAAAAACTTAGCACTACGAGTAGAAGAAACGGGTTCGGCAGATGCTTACAATGTGTACGGACGTGGCGTAATGCATTTATCGGTATTAATTGAAACGATGCGTAGAGAAGGCTATGAATTGCAAGTAGGTAAGCCACGGGTAATTATTAAAGAAATAGATGGTCATCGTTGCGAGCCGGTGGAGTTATTGGCAATTGATACGCCTGATAACAAAGCGGGCAAAGTGATTGAATTGGTAACGCAACGCTCGGGCGAGTTGCTAGTAATGGAGCCTAAAGGAGATTTAATGCACTTGGAGTTTCACATCCCGTCGAGAGGAATTATTGGCTTGCGTACTATGATTTTAAACTCAACGGCTGGCGAGGCTATTATGTCGCACCGCTTTAAAGCCTACGAACCGTGGAAAGGAACAATTCCAGGGCGTTTAAATGGAACGATGATAGCTAAAGAAAAAGGAAAAACATTTGCTTATGCATTGGATAAATTGCAAGAAAGAGGCAAGTTTTTTATTCCGCCAGGGCAGGAAGTATATATGGGACAAATTGTAGGTGAACACAGCCGCCAAAACGATTTGGAAGTAAATGTAACCAAAGCCAAAAAAATGTCGAATGTACGTGCCGCTGGCTCGGATGATAAAGCAAAACTACCTCCGCCAATTAAGTTTAGCCTCGAAGAAGCAATGGAATATATTGCCGAGGATGAATATGTAGAGGTAACCCCCGAAAGCATCCGTTTACGTAAAATTTTATTGGCCGAAACCGACCGTAAACGTGCATCAAATAAAAAGTTAGTGATGTAGTAAATGCTTTTGGTGTTTGCTTACAAAGCTAATATGTTGGTTATAAAACCTCTGCTAGAGTAATGGTGAAAAAATCTTTTTTTTTCGTCATTGCTCTTTTTTTATGTGTGTGTGTTCGTTTGTGGTGTAAGAATTCCCACAGAGTAAGCCTCGCTTAAAATAATTGCCGAAAACAACGGTATAGACTTACTATTTTTTAAAAAAATAGTAAGTCTTTACTTCGATTAAATCCTCAATTCTAAATAATTCCCCTTCCTAATATTTCACCTCCACAAAAATCGGCAAATGGTCGCTGTAGCCGCCATAGTAATTAGGGCCACCGTAGGTACGACTAGGCACCATTCCTTTTTTCTTATCATCATACATCATCCAATCTTGCCGAAAAATTTTGGCGGCATCTGCGCCAACTTTAATGCCTTTAGGAGCATCTACAAAATTGCCCGTAACAATCATTTGGTCTAGCATATTCCAGTTACCTTTGTAATTGTAGGTGCCTTTGCCAGCTAATTTTAAGGGGTAGGTGAGGTTGTATAAATCGGTATTACCAAGGTTTTTGGCGGTAGCTTTGGCAGCTAGGACTTCTTGTACGCTTTTATTATCGGGTTCGTCGTTAAAGTCGCCCATCATTAAAATTTTAGCATTGGGATTGGCGGCTAATATGGATTTCACTTTTCCTTGCAGTACGGTGGCGGCAGCTACTCGTTTAGGCTCACTTGCTGCTAGTCCTCCCCTACGAGACGACCAATGGTTGACAAACAAATGGAGGTCTTCCTTTGTTTTAAGCACCGTGCCTTTTACATATAAAATATCTCGGGTCGTTTCTTCGGGTAAAAAATCGTAGGTAAGGTTAATGGGTTCTTGGTGTGTTGGTTTAAATACGTCGGGGTCGTACATTAGTGCAACGTCAATACCTCGTTTATCGGGCGAATCGAAATGGGCAACTTCGTAATCGTCTTCAATGGGGGTTTTCTTAATTAAATCTTCTACTACTGCTTTGTTTTCTACTTCGCACAAACCAATTATGGCAGGCACTTGGTCGCTCGATTTACCTGCAATAGCAACTCCATGAAGCACCTTGTACAAATGGTCTAATTTTTTCTGGTATCGTTCTGCCGTCCATTTTTTTTCGCTGTTAGGCATGTATTCCTCGTCAATCGTTTTAGGATCGTCTACAATATCAAAAAGGTTTTCTACATTGTAGAAGGCCAGCAAAAATTGGTTGCTTTTGGCAACACTTTTGCCTTTTACCACTTTTGTTGGTGCAGCTTTATCACTTACTTTACTGTTTGTTTTTTTATTACAGGTAGCCGAGCAAAATAGCCCGATAAACAAAATTCCTAAAAGTATTTGTTTGTACATTGGTGGTTGTTTTTTCATAAAAAGATAAGCAAAGATAGACATGTTTATCTAATAAGTGAATGAGAAAAAATAACCTCCACCAATTTAATTTATTCTATTTCCCA
>JAHDBT010000123.1 GCA_020630215.1 Bacteroidota bacterium | reverse complement strand
TAATAATTTTGCAATCATCGGCATATCAAAAATTTTAAATTCTAAATATTCAATTTTAAATTTTAAACAAATTAATGATAAAATCACCTAATAATTTTGCAATCATCGGCATATCAAAAATTTTAAATTCTAAATATTCAATTCTAATTTTTAAATAAAAAATTAATGATTAATCCCTACAAACACGCCTATAAAATAGAAGCGTTTTTCGGTTGGGCGAATTGCTTGTCCTTCAAAAATGCCTTGTGCATTGGCAAATGATTTATAGCGGTAACCAAATTCATTATTAAATCCTAGGGCATTATTTACGGAGGCAAAAACAATGGTTTGGTGTCCGTAAATTTGGGTAATGTAACTGGCATTTAGCGATAAATCCTGATAGGCTTTGGTGCGACTTTCATTCCATCCTATTAAATTAGGATTTTTGTAAGGGCGACCGCTTGAAAGGCTGTAGGTTGCGCCAATTTGTGTTTTTAATTTGCTGATATAATGTTTGTATACCAAGGATAAATTATGGGTAGAAGCAAAAGTGGGCGTTGCTTTTTCTGAATAATCCAAGTATTTTCTTTGGGTATTTAAATAGCTGTAGCTTATCCAAAAATCAGCATTTTTAATGCTTTTTCTATCTCGGAAAAAAACATCTAATCCGCTGGCATATCCGTAGCCTTTATTGTGGTACGATTCGGGTAAATAATTGTCAGTGTTGAAACTAATGAGTTGTTCGTAATTTTTGTAATAGCCCTCTGCTCTAAAGGTGCGTTCGTTTTTGGTGCGTTGGTAATTGAGCATAAAATGGTCGGCACGTTCGTAGAGCCAATTGGGTTTTATACTTAGGTATTCGCTTTTAGGGGTTTGATAAAACTGCCCTGCCGCTGCCGACACCTGACTGTACTCGCCTGTTTTATAAGCCAAGGAAACTCTAGGCGCAGCATTTATTTTTTCTAGTCGAGTATCGTATTCAAAACGCCCGCCAAGTCTGGCTAAAAAACGAGTGCCAATATGGATATCCGATTCTACAAACGCAGCGGCGGCATGGCGGTTGTAGGTAAATGGAAACAGGTTCGTTCCTGCACTTTTTGCTCCTACTAAATCGGTGTAATTCCACTCGGCACCCGCTTTTAATTTAAATCCATTGCTTAAATATTTAGATAGGGTAATGCGTGCTTGTGTATTTTTTTCTTTCGTTTGTATTTCCAAATCATTTAAGGATAATTTATCTTCATTAAATCCATAACTCACGCCAGCAAAAATACTTATATCGTTTTTCAACAACTCTTTGTAAGTCGCATTGCTGTATGCATTGTGATTGCCTAAACCAAACGCATCTTGTGTTTCTGGGAAATCAATATTGTCGTCTAAAAAAGCCAATTCTGTGTAGCTATAATTACCCATTACTTTTAACATGCCCGTTTTAGAAGTCTGTAAACGGTAAGCCATTGCCCCTGCTGCGCCATTAGGATAATCGACCCAATTTGTTTGTTGATTGGTGAGGGTAAACAAAGGTTTTAAGTTGGTATAATCAGCACTTATTCCTAGCGAAGCTTTTTCCCAGCGTTGTGTATGACCGATGCTTGCACCAACTGCCATTAGTGCAATATTAGTAGCACTCGTAGGAGCTAAATCGCTAGTTTCTAAAATTAAAGCCGATGATAATGCTTGTCCGTACTCGGCAGAATAGCCGCCTGTACTAAAAAAAGTACCTTTAAATAAAAAGGGCGAAAAGCGTCCTCGTACTGGCACGTCGGGTACTTTAGAGCTGTAGGGATTGGGTACGTACATGCCATCAATAAAGGTTTTGGTTTCGTGAGCGTCGCCACCTCTTACAAACAGTTGTCCTTCTTCTCCTACTTTTTGAGTGCCAGGTAAAGTGTTTAATGCGCCACTAATATCGGCGGTTGCACCTGCGGTTGTTACAATGTCTAAAGGTTTTAAAACAACAGCTTGTTTTTTATCGCTGGCTTCAAAAGCTCCTGCAGTAATCACAACCGTTTCCATTTCTTGTAAATTTTCTTTTAATACCACTTGCAACAGCATGGCTTCTTCCTTGCATTGTATTTTTTTGCTCCAAGGTAAATAACCCAAAAAGCTAATCATTAATTCTTGCTCGGCGGTAGTGCTTGTTTCAAAGCTAAACTTTCCGTCTATATCCGTAGAAACTCCGTCGTACGTATTGTTGATGTATACATTCGCGCCAGGCAATGCCTCGCCTTTTTTGTTGCTAACCGTGCCTGTAATAAGGGTTTGTGCTTCGCAACTCATCCCTAAAATTAATAAGGCTAAAAATGGAACTAATCGTGTTTTAAAAAGTGTCATAGTGTAAAAGATTTGCCTCAAAATTAGGCGCAATTGCCCTAGTACACAAGTAAAACTGGCTGAATAGGAGGTTTTTAAGGATGAACCGTAATTGGTAGCGATGAATGGGAAAACGAGTTGATTGGCAGTAAATAGGCTTATAAAACATAGGAGTAAAGAAGTCCGTTTGGTTTATTAGGATAAGATAGTGTATATTGAGGCAACAAATAATTGACTATGAAAAAATGGTTTAAAATTGTACTGGTTATTGCGGTAAATCTCCATATAATACTTATAGTAGCTAGTGTTGTTACCTTATTTATGGAGGCTGGTTTTAGGCTTTCAAGGCTGCATCTTAATTACGAAGAATCCATCCTACTGCTTGGCTTGTTACTCTTGTATATAAGCAGTAGTATTTTTCAGGTGAAAACATTTCTACAATATCCAAATTATTCTTCTAATAGCAATAACAAAATATTTGATGGCAAAATACTTGATGTTCAGAATGATGAGGAATGGACTATTAATCCTGAAAAAATCAAATTACCTACTATAATTTGGATAGGGAATTTTATAGTTAGTTTTCTTAGTTTAGCATTGTCGGCGGTGCTTTTAAATACCATTTTAATCAACTCAGCTCCGCATGTTTGGTTAAACTCCTTATTAACCCTATTCTTTTTATTACTAGGAATAAGCCTTTTGGTAGATATGGTAATGGTGTGGAGAATAAATAAGTAAAAAAATAATTCATGAAAAAACTGTTTAAAATTGCACTCCTTATTGCAATAAATATCGTTGGAGCATTTACCATCCTTTATCTATTTGATTTAATTACGAAATATGGAATTGGTATTTTTGAAACTCACCACGCTAAAGAAAAGTTTATTTTTGCCTCCTGTTTTTTTCTATTTTATGCATGCAGTAATTTTTTTCAGATTAAAACATTAAGACAAAAAGAAATGCACTCCTCCAATAATAATAGCAATAGCCAATTATTAGATATGGATATGGACATAGATATTGGTAATAGTAATAAAATGCCCATCAAATCTAAAAAAATTAAATTCCCCCTAATAATTTGGATAGGCAATATGATGACCAGTATATTGAGTTTCTATGTTGTATTAGGTGTGATAAGTGTTGATTTATTCTCTAGTAGTCCTGTTACGCCATTTTGGTTTAAGTTACTAACAGTATGCGGCATTTTATTTTTAGCGATAGGCATTTTAATAGATATGGTGATGGTGTGGAATGGAAATTTAAAAAAAGTAAGTAAGGATGAAAAAACTATTTAAAATCACCCTTATTATTGCTATAAATATTACAGGGATTTTTATAGGTTTTATCTTGTTTATTATGATTAACGATCCTAGTTTTGATACTTTAAAACTCCAAGATGTTAGTATAGACTTTCCCCCTTTCGTTTTCTTTTTTCTGCTTTACTTATGTAGCAGTATCTTTCAAATTAAAACCTATCCCTTGTATAAAAATAAGTCCCAAATTAGCAGTACAGAATTATTAGATATTGATATAAAAGCACAACAATTAACGCAACTCAAAAAAATCAAGTTAAATATCCTTTTATGGATAAGTTATTTTGTTAGCGGTCTAATGGGTTTCGCTGTTTCGGGGACGCTTATAGAAAACCATTTCAAAAATAATTTTGTTCACCTTGGTTTTAAAGAAAAACTATTGCTACTTGCTTTTACATTGGCAGTATTAGGTATTTTTGTGGATATGGTGCTCGTACAAAAAATGAATAAACAAAGAGATAGCGCATGAAAAAAATATTTAAACTATTGCTTTTAATTACCATAAACTGCGTAGGCTTTGGTCTTGGATATGTATTAAGTGATTGGTTAATATTTCACAAGTTTTCTGCTTTTCAAAGAAAAGAGTTTTTGTTTTTTTCTTGCTTTTTTTTGATTTATGTGTACAGCAATATTTTTCAACTTAAAACATGGCCACTCTATTCAGCAAAACCTACTATTAACAAAAACATTGAATTGCTAGATGTTTACAATGATAATAAGCAGCTAACTAAACCTAAAAAAGTTAAACTAAATCCTATAATTGGGATAGCGAATTTTATTTTAGGTGTGCTTAGTATTATGCTTGGGCTAATACTTGCTTACGACATTTATGAACATCCTTCAGATATTTGGTTTAAAATTCTTATAGTATCTGGCATTTTATTTTTCGGAATAGGAATTTTTGTGGATATGGTAATAGTTTGGAAAATGAATAAAAAATTAAATAATCTATGAGCGTTTTTTTTAAAATAGTCGCTATCATTTTTAATGGACTTGTTATCCTAATTTGTTTTGCTATTTTTAAAGTTGCAAACATTTTTATCCCTAGCAAAATCATTGAATATTTAAAGGATAGTTACATGCACTCCTTAGCAGCATTAACGCTTTTTCTTTGTATTGCCAATATTATTTTGCTTGTAATACCTAGTAAATTAGTTTTTAAACCAATAGATAATAAAAGGCCTGCTAACTTATTAGATGGCAATTTATTACCTAGGCAGGTAAAGTTCGCATCCGTAAAAATGCAGCGAACCAACCTAATTACTTTTTTAGGTATTGCCAGTATTATTTGGGGGACTACTATCATTCTTACTGGATTGTATATCTTCTTTAAAGATACATATGTATATCCGATATCGCTGGGAACTATTGCAATAGGAAGTTTTATTATCTATGATGCGATGCTGTATTTTATTCCCTTAAGGGACGCAAACTAAATAATTAATTAACCATGAAAACATTAGTCAAACTACCCATTATTTTATTCAATATCTTTTTTGTAGTCATTATCATTATAGAGATAGATTTTGGAGATTTATTGAAGCCCAATCTGTTAAAGAGACTAGTAAGTGAGTTCTACTACTTTACCTTTCCGCTACTACTTCTATTACTTAGCTCATTAAGTTTAGGGCATATTATATTAACGCTTAGAAAAGATAATTTAGCCACATCAGCCAATCAACAACAGCCTCCTGTTCCTGTTGCTCCTACCTACAATACAGAACTACTCGATGTGAATATGGAAGAGCAAAAAAAAACTAAAACACCCAAATTTACTTTTCTAAAAACATTGTGGTTTATGAATTTCATTTGGGGATTAACTTGTGTTTTATTTAGCATTTACTTATTTCAACACGAATATCAAACGTTTTCCCTTTCCAATAAAAGAAATATTCTGCTACTTGCTATGGTTACTATGGGAGGCATAATAATGATGAATTCGATAATGTTTAAACCTAATAAATAATACCTCGTGAGTTATTAGTCAGCATCCCTTTAAAATATTTTTTGAATATCAAATAATGTATATCGAACCTCAAAGGAGGAAGTTTAACTGCTGACAGTTAAAATTAAAGACCTGTTTTTCTTAAACGCAAGCCAGAGGCTTGAAACCCGTTATGCTCCAGCCAGGAGGCTGGAACAGGCATTCTTTTTTTTATAAAAAATGAACGCAGGGTCAAGCGTCTCGCTTGAGCCGTTTGGGTTTCAAGCCTCTTGGCTTGCGTCTAAGGGACGAAGAAAAAATAAGCGTCCGTTTTGACTTTATCATTTTGCACTCATCTACCTACAATTGTTAATGAAGTGTTAACAGCCCTACAATTACTATTGCTCCTTATTTTTTAACGTATATTTGAGTATCTTAGACCATCTAATTTTTCTAGGAAACCACTTATATGAACTTTAAAAACTTTCGCATTGCCATTATTCTCTCTGTATTGGCCTTTTTTGCCTTAATTGGGGTGCAGTATTTCCTAGTGTGGAATACCTATCAACTCAAACACCGAGAGTTTAAATTAATGTACTGGGACTCCTTACTAACTGCCTACGAGGATTGCATTGATGGAGGCATTTTGTACAATGATGCCTATATGATTTTAGATACAATGTCGAGAAATTTTAAGCAGCAAATTATTACTACTACTAGCGAGGTAGATTCGATACAAGAACAGGAACAAACCGATTTTTTTAAAGCATTGGTAGAAACACTCATTTACCATGATGATTTACAAGCTTTTTTTGATGACTATGCTGCTAGTAACAACCTATCTAATACCATAGAATATGCAATTATAATACGGCATATTGGCATTTTTGTGAGCAATACCAGAGAACGAGTTATTTATGATGATCAAGAAGGAAGCATCTTTTCTGGTGGCTTGCGAGATTATGGCAGCTACAGCAATATTATGGATAGTCGAACGGTTGTTAACAACAATTGCCTAATAGATTACTCTTTGTATGTGGATACGCCCTCTCGACAATATATTTTATTACAACAAATGGGAAGTACTTTTTTATTGTCGTTTTTAACTTTGCTCACTACTTTTGGAGCCTTGTTGTTTACCATTAAAAATTGGATGCGCCAAAAACAATTGTCCGATATGAAAAGTGATTTTATTAACAATATGAATCACGAACTCAAAACGCCTTTATCTACTATTGCCATTGCCAATAAAAGCCTACAGCAAGATGCGATTCGCAACAACCCACAAAAAGCAAACAAAATGCTTACTATTATTGATAGGCAAACGCATCGGTTACAAATGCTTATTGACGAAGTGCTAGACCTCGCAATTGGCAAGCAAAAATCGTTTAAAATAAATCCGAGCACCACCCAACTTAATCCTTTTTTACAAGCCGTAATTAATGATTACAAGGTAAAAACTGCCGAACAAAATGTGCAAATTATTACTAATTTTGCCGCTACCAATAACACCGTTAATTTAGACGATTATCATTTTACAAGTGTGGTGCTAAATTTATTGGATAATGCCGTAAAATACAATGAAGACGCAGTGCACATAAACATAAAAACACTTAATAAATTAAAATGCCCAAAGCAAATTTTTATTACCATTAACGATAATGGTATTGGCATGGGTAAAACAACCCTAGCGCATTTATTCGATAAATTTTACCGAGGCCAGAAAGGAAATATTTACAATCATAAAGGCTTAGGCATTGGTCTGTATTATGTGCAACAGTTGGTACAAGCACATGGCGGCACTATTACCGTTACAAGCAAATTAGGCAAAGGCAGTACTTTTGAAATTAGTTTGCCAATTGTTTAATTATTTAATTGTTTAATTGTTTAATTGTTTAATTGTTTAATTGTTTAATTGTTTAATTGTTTTAAGTTATTTATTTTTCGTTCCTTAAACCAAACCACGAAAAAAAATTTATTATGAACCATGAACTGCTACTTGTAGAAGACGATATTGATTTAGGAAATGTAATGAAACAATATTTAGAAATAAATAACTTTTCGATAACCCTTTGCAGAAATGGAAAAGAAGGATTGCAAAATTTTCGGAATGGCGTTTTCGATTTATGTATTTTAGATGTGATGATGCCCGAAATGGATGGATTTAGTTTAGCAAAAAAAATACTGCAAATTAGTGTCAATACGCCCTTTTTATTTTTAACCGCCCTCAATCAAAAAAGCGACCGAATGAAAGGTTTACAACTTGGTGCGGATGATTATATTTGCAAGCCTTTTGAAATTGATGAATTGGTATTAAGGGTACAAAACATTTTGCGTCGTACTGGAAAATCAAGCAACATTGCTTCCCAGCAAATAGGTAACTACGATTTTGACCGCAGCAATCTTTTACTATCTCTCGGCAATAATGAAAAACGCATTACCTTACAAGAAGCCAAATTACTCGAACTCCTTTTACAAAATAAAAATACGGTAGTAAAACGCCCCCATATTTTAACGCAATTATGGGGAGAAGATGATTATTTTGCAGGCAGAAGTTTGGATGTGTTTATTAGTCGCTTGAGAAAGTATTTGAAAAAAGACCCCCAATTGAGTATCGAAAATATTAGAGGCGTTGGATTTAAATTAAATTGTTGATTGTTTTTGTAGTGAAAAAAAAACGGCATGTTTCATTCCTTATAAATTTTACTTGACACTTCGTTAAATTACCCAATGGTCGGACGAGTTTAGTCATCCGATAAGGTGCTGGCTTTTTAAAAGTGTCAACTATCTTTTGAGATGGCTGAAACATGCCAAAAAAACAATAAAATACTTCACCCTCCAATTTTTACAATTCACCCAGCATTTTCTACAATTCAATACATCCGAGTGTTTTTCTTTGCAAAATAAATAGCAACTTTGAAGTAAATAATTACTAAAGTTCAGTTAAAACACTTCAAGATGAAACAATACTATCCATTTTTTAGCACCGTATTTATAATATTTTTATTACTCAGTTGCTCCCTCCTACAAGCACAAAAATCTGCTACTCTTAACCAAACAATTAAAGGAACCGTACTCGATAAACAAGCACAATATCCATTAATAGGGGTAAATATTGTACTAATAGACAGCACGCAGTTTATTGGCGCAACAACCGATTTAGATGGCAATTTTGAATTAAAGAAAGTACCTATTGGCCGCCAAATGTTGCGCTTAACTTATGTAGGGTACGAGGAAGTGATGATTCCTAACATACTAGTAGGTTCGGCAAAACAAGTGGTGCTAAATATTGAAATGGAAGAAAAGGTAAGCGAGCTAGAAGAATTTGTGGTAAGCGGACAAAACGAAAAACACAAAGCCATTAACGAAATGGCTAGCGTAAGTGCTAGAACTATTTCGATAGAAGAGGTCGCTCGTTTTTCGGGTTCTACACAAGACCCCGCACGAATGGCACAAAGCTATGCAGGCGTATCGGGTGCAAGCGACGACCGTAACGATATTATTGTACGAGGCAATGCGCCTACTGGTGTTTTATGGCGTTTGGAAGGCGTAGATATTCCTTCGCCCAATCACTTTGCCGCACTAGGCACAACGGGTGGGCCGGTGAGCATGCTCAACATTAACAACCTACAAAACAGCGATTTTTTATCGAGTGCATTCCCTGCCGAATATGGCAACGCAACCTCTG
Organism: Bacteroidota bacterium; assembly: GCA_020630215.1. Classification (GTDB taxonomy): domain Bacteria; phylum Bacteroidota; class Bacteroidia; order Chitinophagales; family UBA2359; genus JAHDBT01. Next base: position 6,080 of record JAHDBT010000123.1, on the reverse strand, counting down.
CCGTTTTTGATTTAAGACTACGCAATGGCAATACGGATAAATATGAATTTTTAGGACAAATGGGCTTTAACGGTTTTGAAGCAGGTGTAGAAGGCCCGCTTAAAATTGGAAAAAATGCTTCCTTTTTAGCCAACTATCGCTACTCTACCCTAGGCATTTTTCAAGCACTAGGCATACAGTTTGGTACTGGTTTTGCCGTACCACAATACCAAGATTTAACTTTTAAATTAAATGTGCCGACCGAAAAGTTGGGTAAATTTAGCCTCTGGGGTTTAGGCGGTTTGAGCTTTATTGAATTTTTAGCCGAAGAAGTTGGGGATGATAACTTATTTAGTGACGATAGCGAAAATTCTTATTTTGCATCGAATACAGGCGTAGTAGGATTAAGTCATACCTACTTTTTTAATAACAACACTTTTTCAAAATTAACCCTATCTATTTCTGGTACACAAACAGCAGGTAAAGTAGATGAACGACAAGAAGACAATGAGTTTGAACGGGTATTTGGTCAAAACTACCAACAATTTAAATACGCCGCTAATTGGAAACTCAACAAAAAAATAAATACTAAAAATCGTTTTACCCTTGGTGCCAATTACGACTTATTTGCTATTAATGCCAAAGACAGTGTTAGAAGAAACAACGATGTTTTTGTTCCTGATGTAGATTTTAACGGGCAAACTTCTTTCGTGCAAGCTTACGGACAATGGCAACACCGTTTTAACGATAAACTTAAATTAACCGCAGGCATTCATGGTCAGTATTTAAGCCTAAATAATGCAACGGCCATTGAGCCTAGACTTGGGTTAAAATACGCAATTAACAAAAAACACACCTTTAGTTTAGGTACAGGTTTACACAGTCAAATGCAACCTGTATTAATTTATTTTTTAGAAGACGATACCCAAACATTTGATAGTGAATTGCCTAATAAATCTTTAGATTTTACTAAAAGTACACATGCCGCTTTAGCTTGGGATTATTTAATATCGTCGCAATTGCGCTTAAAAGTAGAAGCTTACCACCAGTATTTATATGATGTGCCTGTTGAGGACACGCCTTCTAGTTTTTCGATGTTAAATACGGGTGCTGATTTTGGTTTCCCTGACAAATTAAATTTAAAAAATAATGGCGAAGGAGCAAATTATGGATTGGAATTAAGCCTAGAAAAATTCTTTGCTAATAATTATTATTTCTTAATTACAGGTTCGGTTTTTCAAAGTAAATACATGGGCAGTGATGAAGAATGGCGAAACACTTTGTTTAATAGTAATTACGTAGCCAACTTTTTAGCAGGAAAAGAATTTAAATTTAGCGAACGTTTTTCCTTAACCCTCGACACCAAACTTACCCTAGCTGGCGGACGTAGAAGCACCCCTGTTTTATTAGCAGAATCTATTGCCGCAGGCGAAGAGGTGCTAGACGAAGACAATGCTTTCTCGGAAAGATATGCCAACTATTTCCGCCCTGATTTTAAAATTGGTTTTCGTCAAAATACCAAACGTATTACCCAAACTTTTTCTGTAGATTTACAAAATGTATCCAACAACCAAAACATTTTTGCTAAAGGATACAAAGCTAGTACACAAAAAATTGCCACGACTTATCAAAGAGGCTTTTTTCCTGATGTAAGGTACCAGATTTTATTTTAGAATTTGCAAGGCATCTTTACTATACTCAACCGCCTCCTTTTTTGTGCGAATAGTTGTTTACCTTTTTGCTACAAGCCAAGAGGCTTGAATACCGTTTGGCTCAAGCCTCACGGCTGGAGCGTAACGGGCTTCAAGCGTGTCGCTTGATGTAAACTTAAACAACTATTCGCACAAAACCCGATGTGGTTGAGTATAATAACTGATAGGAAATACACAAAACCCAATGTGGTTTAGTATATGCTATCAGATTTAATTGTACTTTTACTTTTAAATCTGATAGCATTTTACCATAACATTTGAATTAAAAATATTTTGCAACGATTTAAAAAAGTAGTTGGATTTGATGATACTTGGTTTATGATAGTCGGTATTGTAATAGCTGCTACCTTAATCCCTATATTTAGTTTTAATAAACACCCCTTAGAAAATTGGAATAACTATTTTTTATCTGGCGTGCTTATTACCTTGGTTTACACTTCCGTTGTATGGGTTATTTGCAGGTACATTATTGGGCGGGTTTGGCAAAAATTTCCGATGCCTGCTTTTGTCATGAAAAATGTGCTGTTTCAGCTAGTAGTTATTTCTTTCACTTGCATTGTTATTAGTTTTATTGGCGTAAATATTGAAATTATTTTCCACAAAGAGTATGCCTATGCTAAGTTACTAAACAACAATACTAAAACAACACTAGTTGTTACCACAATTGTTACCACTATTTATAATTGTTTTTATCTATTTAATTTGCTAAAAAAATCCATACACGAAAAAGAGCGTTTAGAAAAAGAAAATGTGCAATCGCAATTAGAGATTTTAAAAAATCAGGTAAAACCGCATTTCCTTTTTAACAGCTTAAATACTCTGGCAAGTATCATTCCCGACGATCCTGATTTAGCGGTAGATTATGTGCAGAAATTATCCAAAGTTTACCGTTACATTTTAGAAATAAAGGATAAAAAATTAATTCCTTTATCGGAAGAAATTAACTGTATTACCGCCTATTTATTTATGCTAAAAATTAGATTTGGCGATAATTTAATCGTAAATATAAAAGATGATAATTTTGTAGCACAAGATCACATCGTTCCTTTGTCCTTGCAATTGCTTGTAGAAAATGCGGTGAAACACAATATTATTTCTAGCAAAAAACCACTGCATATCAACATTTATAAAGAAAAAAAAGGGCAATTAATTGTTAAAAATAATTTGCAAAAAAAGGAACAAATAATGCCTTCTACTGGTACAGGTTTAAATAATATTAGAAGTCGCTACGAAATATTAAGCAATGATGCAGTAGAAGTACTGACTACCCAAAATGAATTTATTGTTACATTGCCGTTAATTAGCATTTTAACCAATTAATTATGAAATGCACTTACACTTATTTAATTTTAATACTAACAGGTTTCCTTATAGCAGCTTGTATATCTAAAAAACCACCAAACACAAACAAACCTCCTTTTACCTCTGCCAATAATTCGGCATCACCCCAACAAAAAAATATAATTACAAGTATGGACATTGCAAGTATTAAACAATTAGGGCGAGCTAAAATAATACAATTAGCCATCGAATTAATTGAACTACCTATTCATCCAGCAGATTACCATATAAAAGTATTCACGAACCAATCGCGGGTATTTGTTTCGTTTAGGCAGCCTATTAAGTTTATTCCATTTAATAGCGTGCATTATTATGGGGCGTTTGTAGATATTGGTAAAAAATTGGTGAATTATGCCACTTACGCTAATCCTGAAAATTATACAATGGAAGGACAGACGATGAGCTTTTACCAAGCGAATAAAACCGATAATAAACACCTAAAATTTGTACTCAATGCAATTAATCGGCAGTCAAAATCTACCGTGCAAATAGCGCAAGCTACTTTTACAGATGAACTTGTTATTAAAGAACAAGCAACTCATTACCAAATACTAGAATTGTATGAACACTACGAATTGTGGTATAAAATAGACAATAAAACGGGCAAAAAATACGACGAAGTAACCGCAACAATTGCGCCAGCACCTATAGACAAGGAAGAAGATAACGATCCCTTAATCGAACTGAAAGAATAATAGAAAAATTCGCTTTCCAATAAGCACCTATTAAAGTCATAATCAACAATTAAATACACCATTACCAAATTCCCAATAATAATCAATCTAGGATTCAACGAATCAATTGCAAATTACACCAAAACAGCACCACACCCTTTCTAATTATTTAACTTTACTGCTTGTTTAGTCTTCCACTATACTTTACTATCCCTACTAAACGTCTTTCCTTGAACATCTTCATTAAAATGATTAGGCATAAACAATATATCTCATTATATTTATACTCGAATTGAATAATAATTAAAAAATATGCCGCCTCCTAAACAAAATTATAACCTTAAAACAAAACGAATATGCAAACCAAATTACTACTACTATTATTAGCTGTAATAGCAACAACCCCTACTTATGCACAAGATTATTTTGAGCAATATTTTGATGGTGCAGATACCCTCTATAACTCCTTAATTATTGAGCTAGATACAACTAACAATAATGTATGGCAAATAGGCCCGCCACAAAAAAACATTTTTGGTGCTGCAGCAACCGCCCCTAATGTACTAATAACCGACACCATTAATTATTACCCTACTAATAACAATTCCTCTTTTCATTACTATGTTTATTCCCCTGATTGGTGGGGTTGGGGCATACTGGCTATACAATGGAAACAAAAATTAGATATGGATGCGGGACAAGACGGTGGCATTATTGAGTTCTCGGTTGATGGTGGCACTAATTGGGAAAATGCATTTAATAATCCTTACGTATACAATTTTTACGGTTTTAATAACGCTAATGTAGATACACTTGTAAATGGAGAAATGGCTTTTACAGGTACAGATAGCCTTTGGCGAGACATGTGGCTTTGCTACGATATGGCTTGGCTTAATCAGAATGATAGTCTTATGGTAAGACACACCTTAGTTACAGATAGTATTGACAATAACAAAGAAGGATGGATGATAGATAACCTAATGGCTCACATCACTATCATACATACTGTTGAGGAAATAAAACAAGAGAAATATTTAACCGTAGCTCCTAATCCTACAACAGGACGCGTGTATATTTCTGCTAAAAAAATTAACGAATATCATATTATTGAAAAAATGGAACTACTAAATACAAGTGGCCAATTACTAGATCAATGGAAAAACATTCCTACCAAATTTTTTATTGACATTGATGATCACCCTGATGGCATTTATTTTCTAAAGGTTAAAACCAATAAAGAAAGCGAAACTTTTAAAATTGTTTTGCAAAAAACACGCTAAACAATGTTTTCAAAAAAAAACGTATCACATATAATACTATTGCTATTGTCTTGTTTTTTTCTAAGTTGGTTATCTTTTGATGCGTCTCCTTACAAGTATCCTAAATTACTGCATTTCCCTAAAATGCCAACAACAGATAATGCCCCTACCCTAGCAGGTGTAGCACTAGGGAGGTGGCTTTTTTACGATTCAATATTAAGTCAAGATCATAGCATCTCTTGTGCGAGTTGTCATCAACAAGCTTATGCTTTTTCGGATGCGCCAAACCGTTTTAGTAAGGGCATTAATGGGCAATTAGGTACACGCAATACGATGCCCCTATTTAACCTAGCCTGGTATCCTTCCTTTTTTTGGGATGGAAAAGCCAACAGTTTGGAAACACAAGTTTTTCACCCAGTAAGCGCACACAACGAAATGAATTTAGCATGGGATATTGCGGTTGAACGCATACAAAACAGTTCCTTTTATGCTCCCAAATTTAAAGCGGCTTTTGGCACTACCGTAATTGATAGTGTATTAATTGCCAAAGCGATTGCCCAATTTGAACGCACCTTAATTTCGCACAACTCCAAATACGATAAGGTGTTAAGAGGCGAAGCGTATTTTACCCCCGATGAATACGAAGGTTTTATTTTAATAAACGACCAAACCAAAGGTGATTGCCTACACTGCCATACTACGGATGCTAATGCCCTAGGCACAACCACCAAATTTAGCAATAACGGACTAGATGCCTACTATCAAGCCAAAGACTATAAAGATAAAGGACTAGGCGCAATCACCCGCAAAACAACCGATATTGGACGCTTCAAAATTCCTTCCCTCCGCAACCTATTACTAACCGCCCCCTATATGCACGATGGTCGTTTTTGTTCTTTAGAAGAAGTACTCGATTTTTATAGTGAACAGATAAATTTAAGTTATAATATTGACTCCAAAATGGGATTCGCTCACCAGGGAGGAGTACAATTAAGTGAAGAGGAGAAAAGTAAAATCATTCAATTTTTATATACCCTAACCGATTCTGTTTTTATTGCGAATACGGCCTTTGGGAATCCGTTTGAGGAAAAGTAATTAATTTTCAATCTGTTTCA